>CAKZOY010000288.1 GCA_937138275.1 uncultured Chloroflexota bacterium | reverse complement strand
GTGGGCACCGGCGCCGGATTTCCCGGCCTCCCCCTGCGTATCGTCTGCCCAGGAATGCGCCTGACGCTGGTGGAGGCGACCCGCAAGAAAGTGGACTTCCTGGAACACCTGGTCCGGCGGCTGGGAATCACCGACGTGGAAATTATTCACGCGCGGGTAGAGGAACTGGCCCACCGCCCCGCCTACCGGGAGCAGTATGATTGGGCAATCGCCCGTGCCCTGGCCGAGATGCCCACACTGGCCGAGTACCTCCTCCCTCTGGTGCGCGTGCGGGGCGCCATCCTGGCCCAGAAAGGGGAGAACGCCCCCGCCGAAGTGCACAGCGCCGAAGAGGCCATCCGCATCCTGGGCGGCCGGGTGCGCCGCCTCGTCCCCGTAGACCTGCACGGCCTGGCCGAGACCCGCTACCTGGTCATCGTGGACAAAATCGCCGCCACGCCGGAGAAATACCCCCGCCGCCCCGGTATGCCCGAAAAACGTCCCCTGGGAGTCGGATGAGGCCCGAACGTTCCCATCTCCCCATCCTGCTGAGTCTGTTCGCTGTTCTGGGTTTCCTCTACAGCGCCGTTACCCCCATCTACGAGGCTCCCGACGAGGTCTGGCACGATGCCTACGTCCGCTGGGTGGCGCAGGGGCACGGCCTGCCGCCGCTGGATGAGGACCTCAGCGGCGCCTACCAGGAGGCCGCCCAGCCGCCCCTCTACTACCTCTGCGCGGCCGCCGTCCGCCGCTTCTTCCCGGACGACGACCTCCCCGACCTGATGTGGCACAACCCCCAGTTCGGCTACCAGGCCGGGGGGACGGTGAACGATAACAAGAACATGCTCATCCACACCGACCGGGAGCGGTTTCCCTGGACCGGCGCCGCCCGCGCGGTCCACATCACCCGCCTGGTTTCCCTTTTATTTGGACTGGTAACCGTCGCCGCGACGTGGGCTCTGGCCCGGGAGGCCCTTCTCCCGAATTCGCCGGGCCCGTTACCCCTGCTGGCGGCGGGACTGGTCGCCCTGACCCCGCAGTTCCTCTTCATCAGCGGCATCGTCAGCAACGACAGCGCCGCCGCGGCGCTCTCTACCCTCTCCCTGTGGGCGATCGCCCGCGTCCTGCGCCGGGGGATCGCCGTCCGGCGGGCGTTGCTCCTGGGGCTCCTGGTCGGCCTGGCCGCGCTGACCAAAACGAGCGCCCTCCTTCTGGTCCCGTTGGCGTTGACGGCCCTTCTGCTGGGCCGGGCGACCGTGCGACAAAAAACCGTTGCTGCGCTGACCTTGGGGGTGGTGGCGCTGACCGTTGGGGGATGGTGGTACGCCCGCAACGCGCTCCTCTACGGCGACCCCCTGGGGATCAGTCGCCACGTCAACACCCCCTGGGGGCGGCAGAATCCTGCCTCCCTTCTCGTCCTGCTGAGCGAAATGCCCCGCCTCTACCGCTCCTTCTGGGGTGCGTTCGGCTGGGGGCATGTGGAGTACTCCCCATGGCTCTACCTTGCCCTGGGGGGCCTCGTCGTCCTGGGACTGGTCGGGTGGCGGCAGGCGCTTGCCCGGCGGTCGCCACCGGCGCATGGCGGAGTCCTTCTACTGGCAGCCGCCTGGTGCGGATCGGTCTTCCTGGCCCTCTTGCAGTGGATGCGCCAGGTGGAGGCGCCCCATGGACGGCTGCTCTTCCCCGCCATCGGCGCCTGGGGGCTGCTGGTCGCCGCTGGATGGGACGCGCTGGGGAGGACGCGCCCCGTCCGCCGCCTCCTTGCCGCGATCCTGGGAGGCCTGCTCCTGCTCAACCTCCTGACCCAGTTCCTGGTCATCCGTCCCGCCTTCGCCCCGCCGCGCCTGCTTGAACCCGAAGCGGCCGACCGGATGGTGGAAGGATGGCCTCTGGTATACGGTGGGAAGGTCCGGCTGCTGGGCGCATCGCCCAGGCAACTCTCGGTAGTGCCGGGGGAGACCCTGACGGTGCGCGCTTGCTGGGAGGCGCTGACCCCGATGGATGAGGACTACACCGTTTTTGTTCAACTCGTCGGGCGGGGGGATATGCGCGTCGGCGAACGGCACACCTATCCCGGCCTGGGGCGGTTTCCCACCTCCCTCTGGCCGGTCGGGCGGGCCTTCTGCGACGAGTACCGCCTGCGCGTAGAGCCCTGGGCGCCTGTACCCGAACTCTACGACGGCCTCATCGGTCTCTACGACGAAGACCCCGCAGCGAGGTTATCGGTAGCGGCAGGAGACGGTCGCCCGCTGGAAGTGCCTCTCGCCTTCCAGGTACGGGTCGCGCCGAAGCGCCCGCTGACGGTCACCCCCGCGCATCCGCTGGATTACCGCCTGGGGGAAACGGTCCGACTGATGGGATACGACCTGTCCGGGGGACCTATCGCGGGGGGAACGGTCACCGTCACCCTGTACTGGCGGGCGGACGGGATGCCTGGGGAGGACTATCGGGTCTTCGTTCACCTGCTGGACGGGCGGGGAGAGATCGTCGCCCAGCACGACGGCCCACCCCGATGGGGTCGGTATCCCACAACGGTCTGGCAGAAAGGGGACATTGTCCCCGACGACCATATGCTGGTCGTTCCGGCGACCGCCGAAGGGCCGTTCTCCGTGGCGGTGGGGATGTACCAGGCGGACACGCTGGAACGGCTGCCGGTCGCTGGCCCCTCGGGCCCTCTCCCCGATGGGCGGATTGTGCTGACGGTGGGGCCGTAAGCGGTTTAGATATAACCGACCTCCTGCAGCCAGTTCACCGCATCGCGCAGCGTCTCCTCCAGCGGGCGGAACGCCCATCCCAGTTCCCGCTGAGCCTTGCTGCTGTCATACCAGTGATAGCGGGCAAAGACGTGGTAAAATGTTCGGCTCAGGATTTCCCCGTCGGTGGGGATCTCGCCCACGACACACAGGGTCCATAGGAGCCAGTTCGGGATGGTCCAGCGGGGAGGGCGGCGGCCCAGCACTTTCGCCAGTCTCTCAAAAAACCCCCGGTAAGTTAAACGGTGCCCGCCTGCGAAGTATCGCTCCCCGATGCGACCCCGTTCCATGCCCAGTATCAGAGCCTCAGCGGCATCCCGAACGTCCACAAAACTCATTCCCCCCTGGGTGGCGAAGAACAACTGGCCTTTGGCGAAGGCGGTGATAATTTTGGAGGAGGAGAGATAGACATCCCCTGGCCCCAGACAGTAGCCGGGATAAACGCCGACGACGGGCAGCCCGGCTTCTATCCGTTCCCGCACCGCCAGTTCTGCTGCCCGTTTGGCCTCAAAATACCCCACACCCGTCCCGTCCAGATTGTATGGGGCGTCTTCAGCGATAGGATGAGCCCCGTTGGAGGCCCCGATGGCTGTGGTACTGCCCAGGTAGACGACGCGGGGCACTCCCATCTCCCGGGCTATGTCCATCACGTGGACCGTCGCCTGGACGTTATCCCGGAACAGACGATCTCTCTGGCTGGGGCGCGGGGAGACAAAGCCAGCCAGATGATAGAGTTGTTCGCAACCCTCCAGCGCGCGCCGAAGCGTAGAAGGGTCCAGTAAGTCTCCCTCCACCACCTCTGCCTCTACGCCGATCAGGTTGGTCCGGTTGCTGGTGGGACGGAGGATGATGCGGGGCCGTATCCCCCGTTCATTGAGCCGACGCACTACGTGGGATCCGACAAATCCCGCTGCACCGGTGACGACGACGTTCATGGTCTCCTCCATTGCCAGATAGTCGGGCGACAACGTCGTTCCCAATTTTAGCACAAGCCCTGGAGAACGCACCTCTTGCGCGTCAAGTCAAATGATCGGGGGAGCGGCGCGCCCGTGAAAAGAAAGAGTGGGGTTTGTGGGGGCGGCGAAGCCGCCCCCACAAACCCCATACCCCACCCCTTTCCCATGCGGGGCAAATTGCTGCGCAAGCCCAGTCCCAGGTTAAGCCCTTGACGGGAGACCTCGTCGGGGTATAATGAGAACAGTTCCCGAACTTGCGATCTTGAATTCGCAATCTTGAATCTGCGATTCGCCTGGAGACCCGAATGAGGAATCGGCTTGGCGGTGTTCTGATCTGGATTGGAACGCTGCTGATGATGGCAGGAGGGGTCATATTTGGCCCCACTCTGGCTCCGGTAACGTTGCCCTTCTTTGCCACGATCCGGCCTGCTACCCCGGTGCCCACCGACCTGCCCCCCACTCCAACCCCCACCCTGACTCCCACCATGTACCCGACATTCACTCCGGTGCCGACGCCGACACCGACGCCGACGCCTCCTCCACCCACCCCGACGCCCGTCCCTTATCTGCCCACCCGTATCGTCATCCCTTCCGTGGGTATAGACGCGCCGGTTATCCCGACCCATTGGGAAACGCAAGAGTTGGCTGGAGCACCGCACTCGGTCTGGATCGTCCCCGACGCGCCTTATGTCGGCTGGCACGAGACATCGGCCCCACTGGGCCAGAAGGGGAACACCGTCCTCAGTGGTCACAACTGGCCAGAGAACGGACCGTTTCGGCTTCTCCACAAAGTTCAGGTGGGCGATACCGTCATTCTGTACTCCGGTGCGATCCCTTTTGCCTACCGCGTCGCCGAGACGCTCCTGCTACTGGAGGCCGAGCAGCCGCTGGAGGTGCGCCAGGCCAACGCCCGCTACATTCAGCCCACCGATGACGAGCGAGTCACGCTGGTCACCTGTCATCCTTATGGGAGCACTCGTTACCGGCTCATCGTCATCGCCCGCTCAGAGGAAATCCCTTCCCGCGGCCGCCTATTGGAAGAACCATAACCCTACTTGCCCACTTGCATCCTTGCACACTCGCCACTTCTTCGGAGGTCCTATGCTCTCTAACCTGCTGACCCATCCGCTGATTTCCCGCACCCGGCGGAACCACGCGCTGGAGCATGCGACCATACATATCCTTTCCCAGCGTTTCCGCAACCTGCGCGTGATGGGGCGTTCCACTCCCCACGGCTTCATCCTCTACGGGGATCTACCTACCGATGCGGTCCAGGAGGCCGCGCAGGAGGCTCTGACGCGCCTGCGAGCAGGCCAACGGGAACTGGCGGTCCACCCCACCTGCGGGACCAACGCCGTTGCGGCGGGAGCGCTGGCCGGCCTGGGAGCGTTTCTGGTGTTGACCCCCCGCCGCCGCAACATGGCCGAATGGCTGAGCCGTATCCCCACCGTCCTCCTCATCTCCACGTTGGGGTTCATCCTCGGCCAGCGGCTGGGGCTCATCCTGCAGTCCCGGCTGACAACCGACCCCAACGTCGGCGATATGCGCATCGTCGCCGTCCTGCGGGAGGAGCGCGGTCCGATGACCCAGCACTATGTCTACACCGAAGGATAGGATGGACGGCCCCCGTTTCTACATTCTCTACGGCGAGGATGAGTTCACCCGCAGCGAGACGGTAGCGGACCTGCGCCGCCGGATGGGCGAATTGGGGGACCTGAACACGGTCCATCTGGACGGGCGCTCCGTCACGCTGGACGAACTCCGCCGCGCCTGTGAGACGGTCCCCTTTCTATCTGACCGGCGGCTGGTGCTGGTCACCGGTCTGCTGACCCGTCTGGCGCGCGGGAAGGAGCGGGGGTTTCTGGAGGGAGTGCTCCGTCTCCTCCAGGCGCTTCCGGATACAACCCGCCTGGTCTTTTTAGAGGACGGGGACCTCCCGGACGACCATCCGGTCCTGAAAATGGCTGCTGAGCGGGAGGGAGGATTCGTCCGCCGATTTGTCCCCCCGTCCTCAGAAGCGCTGCCGGGGTGGATTCAGCAGCGCGCCCGCCACCACGGGGGGGAAATAGAGCGGGCAGCGGCCGTCCGCCTGGCCCAGATCATCGGCCCCGGCGACCTGCGCCTCCTGGACCAGGAGATCGCCAAACTGGTCACCTACGCCGGACCCGGGCGGGCCATCAACGCCGACGATGTGGCCCAACTGGTGCCCTACGTTCAGCAGGCGGTGGTATTTGACCTGGTGGACGCATTGGGGCGTCGGGAGGGGCGACAGGCCGCCCTTCTGCTCCACCGCCTCCTGGACGCCGGAGAGAACCCCATGGGCATTCTGGCGATGGTCATCCGTCAGTTCCGGCTCATCATTATGGCGAAAGACCTGGTCGGACGGGGGGAGAACGCCACCTCCATCGCCCGCCTGCTGGGAATTCGCCCCTTCGTTGCCCAGAAAGTGGTCGCTCAGGGCAACTACTTCACGATGGCGCAACTGGAGCGGGTGTACCGCTATCTGCTGGACCTGGACCTGTCCATCAAAAGCGGCGACCTGACCCCCGAAGCGGCCCTGGACCTGCTGGTGGCCGGATTGGGGGAGAATTAACAATGAATCAATTAACAATTAACAATTAACAATTAACAAT
>CAKZOY010000287.1 GCA_937138275.1 uncultured Chloroflexota bacterium | reverse complement strand
ACGCAACACGTCTCACGCAACACGTTTTACGCAACACGTTTCACGCAACACATTTTACGCACCACGCCATGTCCCAACGCGCCGACCGGATTGCCATCGTCCTCATCCTGACCCTGGCGCTGGCCGCGGCCGTGCCCCTCTGGGGGCCGGGCATCGTCAACACCCGCGGCGGGGGCGATAGCCCCTTCCTCCTCCAGCGCCTCCACCAGATGACGGCGAACCTCCGGGCGGGGGTCTTCCCCGTCCGCTGGATGCCCGACGCCGCCTACGGCCTGGGGTATCCCTTCTTCAGTTACTACGCCGCCCTGCCCTACTACATCGGCGGCCTGCTGGCCCTGGCCGGCCTGGACCTCCTGACCGCGGTCAAACTCACCCAGACGCTGGGGTTTCTGGCTGCTGCGCTGGCGATGTACGGCTGGAGCCGCCGCCGCGCCGATCCCCTGGCGGCCGGTCTGACGGCCGTCGCCTACACCGCCGCCCCCTTCCACCTGGTCAACGTCTACGTGCGGGGCGACTCTCTCTCGGAGTTCTACGCCTTCGTCTTTTACCCGCTCATCCTCTGGGCGCTGGACTCCACCCGCCGCACCCGGCGCGGGGTCATCTGGGCCGCCCTGGCCTACGCCGGCCTCCTGCTCACCCACAACATCTCCGCCTTCATCTTCACCCCCTTCGTCCTTCTGGCGATCCTGATGCAGCCCGGACCGGAATGGCTCCGCAACGCCCTGCGCGGCCTGGCCGCGCTGGTCCTGGGAATGCTTCTGGCGGCCTGGTTCTGGGTTCCGGCGTTGAAAGAGAGTCCCCTCGTCCAGTTGGGGACGGTCACCCAGGGCTACTTCCACTACACCAACCACTTCCGCGCCCTCAACCTGGTGCAGAACCGTTTTCTTTTTGACTATTCCATCTCCTCCGACGCGCGCACTCCTTTCGCGATGGGCCTGATGCAGGCCGTGGGCGCAGCGTTGGGGGCGATATGGCTCATCGTCTGCCTTGTCCGACGACGCCTGGACCGGACCGGGGTCTTTCTCCTGCTGGGTCTGATCCTCGCGACCCTGATGATTACCCCGCTCAGCAAACCCCTCTGGGACCACCTCCCACTCCTGCCGATGGTCCAGTTCCCATGGCGCTTCCTCTCCGTCCAGGCCCTCTTCGCCGCCGCAGTCACCGCCGCCCCCTTCGCCCATCTCCTCCCGCTCCGCCCATCCCGCTTTACGTTTTACGTTTTACGCCTTACGTTTTACTTTTTACTCTTTACGCTTCCCCTCTCCGTCCTGCTCCCCCTCCACCCCGACCGCCTGCCCATCGGCCCGCAGGACGTCACCACAGAACGGCTGCTCCTCTACGAACTCTTCACCGGCAACATCGGGACGACCATCCGGCACGAGTACCTCTACCGGGCCGTCGTCCCGCGGCCGTTCACCTCCGACGCGCTGGTGGAGCCCGATGGGCCCCCGCACGCCATCCCGCTGGACGGCGACGCGCTGGAAGCGACCCTGCTGGCGCGCGCCCCTGCGCGCCAGGTCTGGCGGGTGGTGGGGGATGGCGGGGGGGTGGCATTCCCGATCCTCTACTGGCCCGGCTGGCGGGCCCGAATAGACGGCCGTCCGGCCGATGTCCGGCCCGTGGAGGGATCGGGGTATATCGCGCTGGACGTGCCGCCGGGGGAGCACACCGTCGTCCTTTATCTGGGGCGCACCCCCCTGCGCGCGGCCGCCGAGGCGGTCTCCCTGGCCGCGGCGCTGGGGATGCTGGCGGCGGTCGGGTTGACCGGAACGCGCCGACGGCGAAGAGAATCGCCGATCGGGGATGCGGCTTCTCGCCCGGCGATCCTGTGGAACTTCCTTCTTCTGCTCCTCTTCCTGCTCCTGCCGTGGATCGGGGAACGGATATTGCTCCGGGCGACGGTCTCCCCATCGGACCATCTGGACCTGACCATGGACTTCATCCAGATGCCCTACCTGCACCATAACCCCGGCGGGGTGCAGTTTGAGGGCGCTGCGGGCCGCGCCTGGCTGCTCTGGTACGACGTCTCCGACCAGAATCCTGACCCTGGAGATACCCTGACCGTCACCCTGAAGATGGACGCGGCCTTTCCGTACACCGCCACCCTGGAGATGGTCTCCCCGGCCGCAGTGCGCTACGACCTCCTCCCGCTGGCCCGCGCAACCTGCGAATTTCACCTGTGCTCCCTGACCGTCCCCCCCGATACGTCGCGCGGGCTCTACCTCCTGCGCCTGCGGGTCTTCGGGCCGGAGGGAGAGATTTTCGCCCGCACCCCCGGGGGAGAACCGAGGGGAACGCTTTACCTGACTCCGATACGGGTATCCCGCGGGCCGTCCCTGCCGCCGGAGACTCCCCCTACGGCTGCCTTCGGCCCGGCGATCCGCCTCTATCGGGCAACCGTCCGCCCGATCGCCCCGGACCGATTGGAGATTCGCCTGGTCTGGTCTGCGGTCCGGCCCGTCGCCGCCAACTACGGCATCTCTCTGCGCCTGCGAGACGCCGAAGGGCGGAACGTCGCGGTGATGGACACCCAGCCCGGATACGGTTTCCTGCCCACCAGCATGTGGCGTCCGGGAGAGGCGGTCACCGACCGCTACGAACTGACCCTGCCTCCGGACGTCCCTCCCGGGGACATCTACCATCTGGAGATTGTCCTCTACCAGGTGCCGACGCTGGCATCGGTGGGGCAGGCCGTCATCGGGCCGTTCCCGTTGCCCCTGGAGACCCCCTACGAGAGGCAAGGGGAGCCGCGCCGGTTCTCCCTCCCATCCCTCTCCCACCCGCTGGGGGTCACATTCGGCGGGCAGATTCGCCTGGCGGGCTACGAACTGGTACGGGAGGCCGAAATGCTCCATCTGACCCTCTGGTGGCAGGCGCTGACGGCTTCCCCGAACGACTACACCGTCTTTGTCCACCTCTTCGGTCCGGAGAGCCCGGTCCCGGTGGCGCAGAACGACGCGCCCCCGCGCGGGGGTGCGTACCCGACCTCCTGGTGGGTGCCCGGGGAGGTCGTGAGCGACACGGTCATCATCTCCCTGCGGGACGTCCCGCCGGGGGAGTACCGTCTGGCGGTAGGGCTGTACCGGCCCGAGACGGGGGAGCGCCTCCCCGCCCTTGCCGCCGACGGCACCCCCATCCCCGACAACCGCCCGGTCCTGCCGGAGGTCATCCCGGTCCGCCCGTAGTCCAAGGGAAAAACCACAAAGGACACGAAGGGATTCACGAAGAACGCAAAGAAAAACTTCGTGTCCTTAGTGGTTCAAAAATCAGGAGGTCGCAATGAGTCAAATCCGCATTCCGAATCCCGACCCTCTGCTGGCCCCCGACGGCCGTCTGGCCGCGGTGGGCTGGTCTCCCCAGCCGCTCCTGGACTGCAACCTGGAGCGGGCCCGCTTCTACCCGCTGCCGTTCCGGTGGCTGCAGTTCCTGCGGATCAAACGCTGGGACTACTATGCCCTCTTCACCCCGAAGCGCTTCTTCTCGGCGACGGTCGCCCATCTGGGCTATGCGGGGAACATTTTTGTCTACGCCCTGGATTGGGAGACGGGCGACCTGCACGAAGAGGGGCAGGTCGTCCCTCTCGGCCGGGGGGTCCAGTTGCCGCGCAACAGCCAGGAAGGGGAGACCCGATTTGAGAACCGCACCGTCCGCCTGATCTTCCGTGCCGCGGAGGGATTCCGCCACGTCCAGGTGGACTGGCCCGGCTTCCGCCAGGGACGGGGCATCCACGCCGACTTCCGCCTGGATTGCCCGCCCGACCACGAATCCATGACCATCGTCATCCCCATCGGGCGGCGGCGGTTCTACTACAACCGGAAAATCAACTGTATGCCCGCCAGCGGCTACCTGCGCTACGGGGACGAGGAGGAGGAACTGCGCCCGGACCGGGCGCTGGGTTCCCTGGACTGGGGGCGGGGCGTATGGGAGTACCGGAGTTACTGGAACTGGGCCAGTGCGTCGGGCTTTCTGCCCGATGGACGGCGGGTGGGGCTGAATCTGGGCTGCGGGTTCGGAGACACGTCGGCCGCGACGGAGAACTGCCTGGTGCTGGAGGGACGGGTCCACAAACTGGGGGTGGTGCGCTTTGACTACACCCCGGGGGACTACATGCGCCCCTGGCACTTCACCGACGACGAGGGCCGGCTGGACCTGACGCTATTTCCCTTCAAAGAGCGCCTGGCGCGCACCAACCTGGGGGTCATCTTCAGCGAAGTGCATCAGATGTTCGGTCGCTACCAGGGCCGCGCGATCGCCGACGACGGCGAGGTCATCGCCATCGCGGGGCTGATCGGCTTCGCCGAGGAGCACCACGCGCGGTGGTGAGGGAGGGCGGGCGGTTTCGTGGTGCACTATGAGACAAATCGGGGTCAGCACATAACCGGCGCAAGGGGCGCCACGCGCGGCGGGGATAGAGAGACAACCACAGGCACCCTGCCGGACTATCTCACGGGCCGCTGGGCGACGATGGGGGAACCCGATCCGACAACATCTCCCCAATGGGCGCGCATCTTTTGCTCCCCTCCGGTGTTATCTTTGTATGAGCACTGAAATGCCATCCAGCCAAGGAGGAACTTACAATGAGCGCGCAGAAGGTTGCTGTTGTCACCGATAGCACCACATATCTCCCCCCGGACGTGCGAGAACGGTTAGGTATCCCGGTAATTCCCCTCAACGTACTCTGGGGAGAGGAAGTCCTGAAAGATGGGGTGGATATTGACCCACCTACCTTTTATCGCCGTCTTCAAACAGCCAAAGTGATGCCCACGACTTCGCAGCCCTCTGCTGGCGAGTTCCGGGAATTTTTCCGTCAGGTGGCGGAGGAGAAGAAGACAGATACTCTTGTGGGAGTTTTCATCTCTTCCGAACTCAGCGGGACCATTGCCTCCGCGGAGGCAGCAAAGGCGTTGCTCCCGGACCTGCGGATTGAGATAGTGGACTCCCGTTCCACTTCTATGGGGCAGGGATTCCAGGCGATGGCAGCCGCGGAGGCGGCCCAGGCTGGGGCCTCTGTGGATGAAGTGGTGACAGCCGCCATCCAGGTTCGGGAAAGCCTGCACATCCTGTTTATGGTGGACACCCTGGAATTTCTCCATCGGGGGGGGCGGATCGGCGGAGCCAAGCGGTTCCTGGGAACGGCGCTCCAGATCAAGCCCCTTCTGGGGCTGGATGGAGTCATTGAGGCTGTAGAGCAGGTGCGGACAAAGAAAAAGGCCCTGTCACGCATGCTGGAAATTCTGCGCGAGCGCGCCGGGAGCAATTTCATCTTCCGCATGGCCGTCGTGCACGCCAACGCACCGGAGGAAGCGCAGGCGCTGGCCAGCGAAGCGCAGGCCGTCCTGAAGCCGCAGGAATTCTATATGGCGGAGGTCAGCCCGGTGATCGGCACGCACACAGGACCGGGGACGCTGGGGATTTGTATTGTGACCCGGTAAGGGCCTGGACGCCGTACGGGCTTCCCTCGGCAGGCGCTCTCCCTCCTCCAGGAGCGCCTGCCTTTTTTTATCCCGGGTGAAAGGGGGATGATCGCTTACTGCACAAGCCCGGAGAGGCTTGTGCAGCAAATCATTTCGGGGGAGCGACGCGCCCGTGAAAAAGAAAGAGAGTGAGGTTTGTGGGGGCGGC
>CAKZOY010000286.1 GCA_937138275.1 uncultured Chloroflexota bacterium | reverse complement strand
GGCAGCAACGTATGGTATGCCTGAATGACCGCGTAGGTCAGGCGCGCGTCCTGCACCCAGCGCCCGTTGACAAAGAGCGTGATCTCCCCCCGGTCGGCCCGGTGGAGTTCCGGCGGTCCGACGAACCCCTCCACCCGCACACTGGCCCCCGGTTCGGGCACCACCTCCAGCAGCGCCGCCCCCACCTCGGGCCCGTAGACCGCCACCAGTACATCCCGCACCCGGCCATTCCCCGGCGACCGGAAGACCTCCCGCCCGTCGTGGACGAGGATAAAGCGCAGGGACGGATAGGCGATGGCGTAGCGGGTGACCCAGGCGTCTATGTGACGGCGCTCTGTCGCCTCGGAGCGGAGGAACTTGCGTCGCGCCGGGACGTTGTAGAAAATGTCCTCCACGGTGATGGTCGTTCCCGGCGGGCGTCCGACCGCCCGCCGGCTGACGACCTCTCCCCCCTCCAGTCGCAGAAGGGTCCCGGTTTCCTCGCCGGCGGCGCGCGTGGCGCAGGTCACCCGGCTGACGGCCGCGATGGAGGCCAGCGCCTCCCCGCGAAACCCCAGGGTGACGATGTGCAGCAGATCGTCGGCAGAGGCCAGTTTGCTGGTGGCGTGGCGGTGAAATGCCAGTTCCACCTCCGCCGCCGGGATGCCGCAGCCGTCGTCGGCGACGCGGATCATCTCCCGTCCGCCCCCGGCGACCTCTATGCGGATTTCCCGCGCGCCCGCGTCAATGCTATTCTCCACCAATTCCTTGACGACGGACGCCGGCCGCCCCACCACCTCACCGGCGGCAATCTGCGCGACAACTTCCGGAGAGAGAACGCGGATCTGGTTCATTGGATATTGGGTACTGGGTACTGAGCAGCGGGCACCACTCCATTGTTAATTGTTAATTTTTAATTGTTAATTGTTAATTGTCTCATTGTTAATTCTCACCGGAATCCGCCGTTCCTCCCCCCGCATCAGCCGACGGATGTTGGGACGGAGGGCCCAGAGGACCAGGACCAGATTGAGGGCAGGGTGAAGCAGATACGCCCACGGGACTTTACCCACCGCAGACCCAACAGCAAAGGCCGCGGTCAGGAAGATCGCCACTGCGATGGAGGCGACGGAGGCATAGCGGGTGAGAAGCGCCACAGCCAGCAGAACGGGGATCGCCAGCAATCCGCCCAGAGGCCAGAGGACGATCGCCCCGCCCACGGAAGTCGCTGTCCCGGCCCCGCCGCGCAGGCTCAGAAAAATGGAGTAGTTATGGCCCAGGACGGCGGTCACGCCTGCCAGTGCCTGGGCCCAGAGCGGGGCGCCCAGCACCCGCGCCAGGTAGACCGCTGCCGCACCCTTGAGCGCGTCGCCCAGACCTGTGGCGACGGCAGCCCCCCACCCCGCCGCGCGCAGCACGTTCGTTCCCCCCGTCCGCCCACTCCCCACCCGCCGCACATCCAGCCCGCGGGAGAGGCGAACCACCAGAAACCCCACCGGAATGGCCCCCAGCAGGTACCCTGCAACCAGTGCGACAAGAACGATGACTACCATTCTCCTTTCCCCTGCAATGCGTATTACGTGTTACGTATTACGTATTACGTA
>CAKZOY010000285.1 GCA_937138275.1 uncultured Chloroflexota bacterium | reverse complement strand
GCCGGGCCGATGGAGGCCAACCCGCCGTCCACCACCCGCCAGAAGAGCCGCCCCGAGGCGATGACCAGGGGCCGGTGGATGTATCCCTCGCCGACCCGCGGGCCGGGGAAGGGCCAGGAGGTGAAGAAGGGCATAGGGCCCTCACGAGCAGGGCACTGACCGTCCGGCGGCGGACAGTCGGGCCAGTAGTTGGCGACGTTGGCGATGGCGATGAGCGCGCCGGTCTGGAGGTTCAACGCGCCCAGCCGCTCCCAACTGTCCACAAAGAGCAGATTCCCGCCGATGGAAAGCATAGCTGGCTCGTCGGAGGTGTAACGCATCTGGTAGTTAAACGTCTGGCTGGCGGTCAGGCCGACGATGTCCAGCGTGGCGGGGTCCATCCGCCCCAACTCGGCGTCGTAGCGGGTGGTCACGTGGCCAGAGCCGCCGTCGGTCTGGATGCCGTGGCGGGCGCGGTAGATGAGGTAAATCGCGCCGTCTTTGACCACGGGCGGGGCCGGGGCATCGCCGTCGCCGTAGGTGTAGAGGACGGGCGCCGGGCCGCGCAGGGCGCCGGTGGCCGCGTCCAGCGCGAAGAAGGTCTGCCGGTCGGGATTGGCGGTCAGGAAATTCACGATGCGCGGACGGACGGCGGCCCAATCCTCGGCCCAGTTGGGCCGCACCGCGCCGGCCTGGTCCATTACGTCGTCCCCTTCGTGGAGCAGGAAGTGGAAGTTGCGCAGGGACTGGGAGCGGTAGATGACGGTGTTCCCGACGACCGCCGGCCAGCGTTCGGCCAGCGATTGCCCCTGCAGGCGGGTGCGCCAGCGCAGACGGCCGTCGGCGGTATAGAGCGCGTAGGCGTAGATGTCTTCCGTGCCGAAAAAGACGGTCTGGCCGTCGGCGCTGAGGGCGGCGGAGGTGAGGATGGGGGCACCGGCGTAGTAGTTCCAGCGCAACTGGCCCGTGGCGGCGTCCAGCGCGTAGAAGTAGCCATCGGCGGAGCCGATGTAGACGACGCCGCTCGCCACCACGGGCGCGGCGGCGATCCCCCCGCCGGTTAGAAACGACCAGACCAGCGCGCCGTTGGAGGCATTGAGGGCGTAGACCCGACCGTTGTGCGCGCCGAAGTAGACGGTGTTGCTGTAGACGGCGGCGGTGTGGCGAATGGGGGAGCCGGTGTCGTATGACCAGAAGATGGTGGGCGTGCCGCCACTGGCGTCCTGGTCGGCGTCCAGCGCGTACATCCGGCCGTTGAGGGAGCCGATGAAGAGGCGGTTATCGGCGACGACGGGCTGGGTGCGGCTGGCGAAGGGGACCTCGTTCCAGCGCCAGTAGTAACGGTAGGGTGGGTTGACCTGCTGGGGGCTGTAGCCGGTGTGCTGGGGGTCGCGCTGGAGTTGCGGCCAGTCGGCGGCGGGGATGGCCTGGAGGGTCAGACCGGGCTGGTT
>CAKZOY010000284.1 GCA_937138275.1 uncultured Chloroflexota bacterium | reverse complement strand
GTGGCGATTGCCACACCCGTTTTTTCTATCCCTGTGGCCCGTAGGGGATTCGAACCCCTGTTTCCGGCTTGAGAGGCCAGCGTCCTGGTCCACTAGACGAACGGGCCAACGCGCCCGTTATTCTACCAGGGGAGTCCGGTTTTGTCAACCGCGCATCGTGCGGGGCTTGTGCAGCAAATCGTTTCGGGGGAGCGACGCGCCCGCGAAAAAGAGAGAGTGGGGTTTGTGGGGGCGGCGAAGCCGCCCCCACAAACCCCACACCCCGCCCCTTGGTTCGGCTCGTGGGTGGTCACTCCGATGGGTAGTGATAAACCCAATCGTCCAATTCTATGCCGGTTTCATTTGCCCCTCCTCCTTACCCCCTCCCCGTCGAGGGCGGACGGATCGTCTGCCCCTACAACCCCACGGGGAGGGGGAGAAAAATGGGGTTTTGCGGGGCGGCGGCGAAGCCGCCGCCCCGCAAAACCCCTCTCTATCCCCCCTCTCCCCCGCCCGCAGGGCAGGGGGAGAGGGGGGACCAAGGGGGGTGAGGGGGCATTTGCCCAGAATCACTACTCACCGGAGTGACTACCGGCTCGTGGTATCCAGGACGCTATTTTCATGCTTTATGGTGCCCTTGGGGGCATGTTAAACTGCGGTGAAAGGGAGCCTCTAAAGACAAAGGAGGGCCATTGCGGCCCTCCTTGACAGTACGATGCGGGAAAACGGTCGGTCAGGCGTTTCGGGCGATCTCCGCCAGGCGGGTGAACGTGGCGGCATCCCGTACGGCGATATCGGCCAGTACTTTGCGGTCCAGGGCCACACCGGCCTGCTTCAGGCCGGCGATGAAGCGGTTATAGGACAGACCGTGCTGGCGGGCGGCGGCGTTGATGCGCAGAATCCACAGCCGCCGCAGGTCCCGCCGCCGCTGACGGCGGTCCCGATACGCATACCACATCGCCTTCATCCAGGCCTCGTTGGCCCGGCGCCAGAGGCGATGGCGGGTGCCGTAATAGCCCTTGGTCTGGCGGATGATCTTTTTATGACGACGACGAGTTCGGAAACCTCCCTTAACTCTCACGGCCTCACTTCCCCTTTTCGCTCAGATACGGTGCCAGGCGAGCCACGCGCCGACGGATGGCTGGGGACTCCACCACCAGCATTTCGTCGTAGAGCCGCTTGGCCCGCGCGCTCTTCTTTCGTCGCAGGTGGGACTTGCCCAATTTGGTGCGCAACAATTTCCCCTTTCCGCCTTGACTGATGCGGAATCGCTTGGAAGTGGATTTATGGGTTTTGATTTTCGGCACGACTCACCCCTCGCTCTATAGCCTCCGCTTATTTTTTCGGTTTGGGTGCCAGAATCATCAGCATCGTCTGCCCCTCCAGGTTCGGGGCCTGCTCTACCACCGCCACGTCGGCCAGGTCTTTCGCCACCTCCTGCAACTGCTCTATCGCCAGTTCCGGATAGGTGATCTCCCGACCCCGAAAGCGCACCCGCACTTTGACCTTCATCCCCTCTTCCAGCCAGCGGCGGGCATCGCGCACTTTAATGGCCCGATCGTGGTCATCGGTCTTGGGGCGCAGGCGAATTTCTTTGACCTCTACCAGTTTTTGAGAGCGCCGGGCTTCTCGCTCTTTCTTCGCCTGCTCGTAGATAAACTTGCCGTAATCCACAATGCGGACGACCGGCGGATCGGCGTTGGGAGAGATTTCCACCAGGTCTAAGTTCGCCCGCTGGGCCTGGGCAAGTGCTTCCTGCAGGGAGACAATACCGATGTGCTCCCGATTCGGGCCGATCAACCGGACCTGCTGGGCCTGAATTTCGTGGTTAATCCGATATGCGTACCGCAGGTCCCGTTTGAATTTTTTTGGCGGTCTTCGTTTTATCTTGACCTCGCTTTCGCGGATGATTCTGGCGTTTTTTGCAATGCGGCTTTTATCATAACACAAGATGCCCAAGGTGTCAAATAGACTGTGTGCAGGGGGTGCATTTCAGTTTTATGGCAGATTGCGGGGTAATACCCATTGCGTAGGACCGGGGAATCCCCATCTGCCGCCTGGCGATATTCCGGCTGGACAAATGGTTCGGACAAGAAACGGAAATCGTCGGTCGGCAGGCGTTGACACCCTCTCATCCCCCCAACCCCCTTCTCCCCCGCCGCGGCGGGGGAGAAGGGGGA
>CAKZOY010000283.1 GCA_937138275.1 uncultured Chloroflexota bacterium | reverse complement strand
AGCGGGAAGCAGGAAGCAGGTAGCGGGAAGCAGGAAGCAGGTCACGCCCTCCACCTGCCCACATGCCCTACTCCACCGAAATGATGTAAAAATAATGCGGCTGTCCGCCGTAGACCACCTCAAAACTCTGATCGGGATATCGCTCCTGAAGATGCGCCGTCAGCGCTTCCGCTTCGTCCTGCGTGATCCCCGCGCCATAGTACAGGGTGACGATTTCCCGTTCGGCGGCCTCCATCTGCTCCAGCAGCACCTCCACCACCTCGTTCACCGTCTCTCCGGAGACCACCAACTGGTCATCCATCAGGCCGATAATCTGTCCCTGCCGTACCTTCACTCCGTTCAGCGTCACGTCCCGCGTGGCGGTGGTGACCTCCCCGGTGCGGACGTCGCCCATTGCGCGTTCCATCACCGCCGCGTTCTCCTCCAGACCGGCCTGATGGTTGAAGGCCAGGAGCGCTGCCACACCCTGAGGGATGCTGTAAGTAGGAACGACCGCCACTTCTTTCCGGCTCAGTTCCTGCGCCTGTCGGGCGGCGAGGATGATGTTCTTGTTGTTGGGCAGGATAATGACCTTGGGCGTCGGCACGCTCTCCACCACGCCCAGGATTTCCTCGGTGCTGGGGTTCATCGTCTGGCCGCCGGGGATGATCGCCGCCGCGCCCAAACTCTTGAAGACCTTTTCCAGACCATCCCCCACTGTCACAACTACTACCCCGACCTCGCGCAGCGGCATCGCGACCTCTGGGGCGATAGTGGCAGACGCCTGAGCGCGCGCCCGGACGAATTCCCGGTACTGAGCCTGCATGTCCTCCACCACCACATCCCGCAGGGAGCCCAGTTTGACGGCGTAACTCAGCGGGACGCCGGGGTCCGGGACATGGATATGCACCTTGACGGTCTCCGCGTCCCCCACCACCAGGGCCGAGGTCCCCATCGCGTCAATATCCCGCCGGATGGCCTCCACATCCAGCCCTTGCCCGACGATGAGGAACTGGACGTCGTAGCCGTATTCTTCTTCGGCCGGAGGCGTGGCGGCAACCGTCGCCGCCGCGCCGGCAACGGCGACCGGTTCGCCCAGGACCTCCCCGCGCAGCGCGCGCAACATCCCCTCCAGAATGACGCAGAGTCCCTGCCCACCTGCATCCACTACCCCCGCCTCTGCCAGCACCGGGAGCAGGTCTGGGGTTCGGGCCAGCGCGTCCCATGCCCGACGCACCGTCCGCTCCAGAACAGACTGCGGGTCGTTCGTCCGCGCGGCGGCCAGGCAGGCCTCCTCCGCCGCCTCCCGCACCACCGTCAGGATGGTGCCCTCTACGGGGCGGATGACGCCCTTATACGCGGTGCGCGCCCCTTCTTCCAGCGCCGCGGCCAGGTCAGCCGCGGTCAGCCACTCTTTGTTGTCCAGATACCGGGCCATCCCGCGCCATATCTGGGAGAGAATGACTCCCGAATTTCCCCGCGCGCCCATCAGCGCCCCGTGGGCCACCCGGTGGACCACCCGACCCAGGTTGCTCTCCTGCTCATTCGCCACCTCATCCCAGGCCGACTGCATGGTCAACACCATGTTGGTGCCGGTATCCCCGTCGGGCACCGGAAAGACGTTCAGGGCGTTGATTTCTTCCTGGTGCTGCCGCAACCAGACCAGACCGGCATACACCAGCCGCTTGAATCGTTCTCCGTCTACAACTATTGCATCTGTCACGACCGTCTCCCCTCAGTCCAGATCCGAAATCCGAATTTTCTCCACGTGGACGTTCACCTCGGCCACGGGCATACCCAGACTTTTCTCCACCGTATATTTGACCACGTTCATCACGCTCCGGGCAACGGCGGCGATGCGCGTGCCGTACTCCACCACCACGTAGAGATGGATGACGATTTTCCCATCCCGCACCTGTACGACCACACCCCGTCGACCGCCCCCGGAGATGGCGTCAACAATGCCGGTAGCCAGGTCCTTTGGGACGGTGCCCACGATTCCGTACGAAGAGATGACAGCCTCGTGGACCAGACTGGCAATCGCGTTGGGAGAAACCTCTATACGGCCCCTGGGTCGGATTTGTTCTTTCATCCCCACTCCTGTTTGCGAAAAAACGTTTTCTGTGGTATGATTGCCCCGCACTTCACTGGACGAGGGATGGAAATGGCGAAATGCGAGATTTGTCAAAAAAGCGCCCAGTTCGGGCACAACGTGAGCCACTCCAATCGGGCGACGAAGCGCCGCTTTGATGCCAACGTGCATCGGGTGCGCGTGGTGATCGGTGGGCAATCCCGCCGGATGTGGGTCTGCACCCGTTGCCTGCGGACGCTGAATAAGGCCGTATAATCCTTCGCGAAACCCGATTCGTTGATGCCAGGCACTTCCGGGGCCTGGCATCTTTGTTTCCCGGCAAGTATTCAACCGCCGACCGGAATCCCCGCGATAGCCCTTTCCGCCGCCTCGCGCAGAGCATAAATGGCCGCCGGTACCCCCATCCGCGATCCGTAGATGGCCTGCCCCGCCACCAGTACTCGCGCCCCGGCCCGCACAGCCAGGGGCGCCGTCTCCAGGGTGATCCCCCCATCCACCTCCAGTTCGGCCGAACTTCCGGCCTCATCCAGCATCCGCCGCACCTCGGCGATTTTGGGTACCATCGTCGGGATGAAGACCTGCCCCCCGAAACCAGGGTTGACGGTCATCACCAGCACCAGATCCAGGTCGGTCAGAACCTGACTGATCATCACCGGCGGGGTCGCCGGATTCAGTGCCACCCCGGCCCGCATCCCCAGCGCGTGAATCATTTGCAGCGTCCGGTGGAGATGGGGGCACGTTTCTACCTGAACGGTGAGGATGTTGACACCGGCGTCGGCGAATGCCCGCAGGTATCGCTCCGGCTGGACCATCATCAGATGGACATCCAGGGGCAGGCGGGTAATCCGGCGAATGGCCGCGACAATGGGCGGCCCCACCGTCAGGTTGGGCACGAATTGACCGTCCATCACGTCCACATGGATGTAATCGGCGCCCGCCGCTTCCGCCTCGGCCACCGCATCCGCCAGATGGGCAAAATCGGCAGAGAGAATGGACGGTGCAATTTTGATCAACGGTCGCTGCTCCATTAGGGCATTATGATACACCGGAATCGCCAGAAAATCAAGGGGACATCACGCACCACGCACGCACGCCCCCCTTGGCGTCTCTGCGGTTCGGGTGTAAAATATTACAGTTAGCGCGATTCCCGATGAGCGTTTGCGGGCTTCTTCCCTGGCTGAAAAACCTTCCAGCCTACCGGAAGTTGCGGGCGGAAGTCGGTGGGGGCGATATGCCGCCTCCTCTGGGGCTCATCCGCTCCGTCCGTCCGGCCCTGCTGGTCGCACTCTCCGACGACCTGAAACGTCCCATTCTGGTCGTCGCGGGGAGCGTGGCGCGGGCGCGCGCCCTCTACCAGGCCCTCCAGAACTGGCATCCCGACCCGGCGCGCGTCCTTCGTTTCCCTGAACCCCCAACCCTCTTCTACGAGCGCGCCCCATGGCCGCGGGAGACCACCGCTGCGCGGATCGCCGTCCTCCACGCCCTCAGCGCCTCCCCGCCGGGCCTCATCGTCGTCGCCTCGGCGCGGGCGCTGATGCAGCCCACCCTCCCCCTGCGGGAGTTCCGCCTGGGAACCCAGACCCTGCGGATCGGGCAGGTCATAGACCTGGAAGGGATACTGCGCCGCTGGGCCGGCATCGGCTATGAGCCCGTCAGCGTGGTGGAAGCCCCCGGACAGTTCAGCCATCGCGGCGGTATCCTGGACATCTTCCCCCCGGCCGGCGCGGGCGACGGTCTCCCCCTGCGGATAGAACTCTTCGGCGCCGAAATTGAGTCCATCCGCCGCTTTGACCCTGCCACCCAGCGGTCGGCGGAGCGGCTGGAAGAGATAACAGTCATCCCGGCGCGGGAGGCGCTCCCCCGCCACGGCCCGCGCGTCCTGGAGGAGATCGCCTCCTGGCTGGACGCGCCCCATCCGCCGGAAGTGGCTGAAGAACTGGCTTCCCATCGCGAAGCGCTGGCCGCGGGCGCCCCCTTCCCCGGCCTGGAGTTCTACCTCCCCCAATTCTACAGCCATCCCGCCTCTCCGGTGGACTACCTCCCCCCCGACGGCCTGCTGGTGGTGGACGACCCCGCCGAATGCCGCGACGCCTGGGCGGAACTGGAAGAGGAGGCGGTCAGTTTGCGCCAGGTCGCCGAGCAGGAGGGCCTCATCCCCCCGGATTACCCCATCCCGTATCTGACCTGGGACGACTGGCAGGAACGCCTGTCCGACCGTCCCCACCTGGTCCTGGGCTTCGGCGAAGAGGAGATCACGGGCGACCTGGCGGCAGCGTTCCATCCTGCCCCCCGTTTCGGCGGCGACCTGAACGACCTGCTCCAGGACGTGGCGCGCGCCCTGCGGGCCGGGGAGTGGGTCGTCCTGGTCAGTCGGCAGGCCCAGCGGCTGGCGGAGGTGTGGAGCGACCGGCACGAGATGACCCTGCCGGTGGACGGACTGCCGGAACCCCCGCGCCGCCCCCTCACCTTCGTCCACGGATCGCTGGAGGAGGGATGGGTGCTCTGGGAGTCCGACCGTCCCCTGCGCCTGCTCACCGACGCCGAAATCTTCGGTTGGCGGATGCCCGAACCCCGCCGCCCCCTGCACCGCCGTCGGGTAGCGCCGGAATCCCTCTACGCCGACCTGGCCCCCGGCGACTACGTCGTCCACGAAGATTACGGCATCGGCATTTTCCGGGGACTGGTCCATCTGACGATAGAGGGGGAAGCGCGGGAGTACTTGCTGGTGGAATACGCCGGACGGGACCGGCTCTACGTCCCCGTCTATCAGGCCGACCGGCTGAGCCGGTACGTGGGCGCCGACGAGACCCCGCCCGCGCTGAGCCGCCTGGGCAGCGCCGAATGGGGACAGGTGAAGGCGCGCGCCCGTCGCGCTGTGGAGGAGGTAGCGCGGGAACTGCTGCAACTCTACGCCGCGCGGGAGGTCGCCCCCGGCCATGCCTTCAGCCCCGACACCCCCTGGCAGGCGGAACTGGAGGCCGCCTTCCCGTACGTGGAGACCCCCGACCAGGCGCGGGCCATCGCCGAAGTCAAGGCGGATATGGAGAAGCCCCGCCCGATGGACCGCCTCATCTGCGGCGACGTCGGCTACGGCAAGACGGAGGTCGCCCTGCGCGCCGCCTTCAAGGCGGTGATGGACGGCAAACAGGTCGCCGTCCTGGTCCCCACGACCGTCCTGGCCCAGCAGCACTACACCACCTTCCGCCACCGGCTGGCGCCGTTCCCCGTCGTCGTGGAACACCTCTCCCGCTTCCGCACCCCCGCGGAGCAGGCCCGCATCCTGCAGGGGCTGCGCGAGGGGACGGTGGACATCGTCATCGGCACCCACCGCCTGCTCCAGAAGGACGTCGCCTTCAGGGACCTGGGCCTGGTCATCATAGACGAAGAGCAGCGATTCGGTGTGACCCACAAGGAGCAACTGAAGAAACTACGGACGGAGGTAGACATCCTGACGATGACCGCCACCCCCATCCCGCGCACCCTGTACCTCTCCCTGACCGGCGTCCGGGATATCAGCATCATTGAGACGCCGCCGGAGGAGCGGCTACCGGTGGTCACCTATGTGGGCCCATACGACGAAGCGCTGGTGCGCCGGGCGATCCTGCGGGAACGGGAGCGCTCCGGGCAGGTCTTCTACGTCCACAACCGCGTCCAGACCATTGAGATGGTGCGCCAGCGCCTGGCGCGCCTGGTGCCGGAGGTGACGGTCGCCGTAGCCCACGGTCAGATGCCCGAACGGGAACTGGAGGAGACGATGCTCCGGTTCGTCGCCGGAGAGATTGACGTCCTCCTCTGCACCAGCATCATTGAGAGCGGGCTGGACATCCCCAATGCCAACACGCTGATTGTGGAGCATGCGGAGCGGTTCGGGCTGGCGCAACTCTACCAGTTGCGGGGCCGGGTGGGACGGGGGGCCCGTCGGGCCTACGCCTACTTTCTCCATACCCCCGGCCATCTGACGGAGGACGCCCGTCAGCGGCTGGAGACCATCCGGGAATTCAGCGACCTGGGGGCGGGGTACTCCATCGCCATGCGCGACCTGGAACTGCGGGGGGCGGGGGAGATTCTGGGCACTCGGCAGAGCGGGCACATCGCGGCCATCGGCTTTGACCTCTATACCCGTCTGCTGGCGCGCGCCGTGGAGGAACTGCGGGCGAAACGGGAAGGGCGTCCTCCGCCGCCGGAGCCGCTGAGCGGTATCCATCTGGACCTCCCCTGGAGCGTGGGGCTGCCGCCCGATTACGTCCCGGACGACAACCTCCGCCTGCGGCTGTATCGGCGGCTGGCGACCCTGGGCGACGAGAAGCAGATCGCCGAGATGGCGGCGGAACTGGCTGACCGCTTCGGCCCGTTGCCAGAACCGGCCCGCAACCTGCTGGCGGGGCTGCGGCTGAAAGTGCTGGCGCGGGATGCGGGGGTCAGCCGGATTGTCACCGAGGACGACCACCTGACGTTGCACCTGGTGGGGATGGAGGAGGTAGACCGCGTGGCGCTCCAGCGGCGTCTGGGCGACCTGGCGCACGTGGGCCGGCAGGCCGTCTACATCACCCTTCAGAGGGACTGGCCACAGCGGTTGCAGTGGGTTCTGGAAAGGTTGAAAAAATGAAACACCCAACACCCGCTGCAGACCGTCTGTCTCTGCGGACGGTTCTTGCCCTCTGGGTACTGGGGCTGGTGCCCCGACTCATCCCGCTACTGTTTCTCCTGAATGCCCCGATCGCCCTGGAAGATATGTTCCAGTACGACATGCTCGCCCGTTCCCTGGCGAGCGGCAGAGGATACCGATGGTATGCGGCAGAGGATGTGGAAGTTCTGAAGCCGTACCTGGCCCAATACCTGGACCTTTCCGCCCTGAGGGCGCCGCCAGAAGGGTTGGTGACCGCGCACCGTGCCCCCGGTTATCCGTTTTTCCTGGCCGGCCTGTACCTGCTGATCCCATCAGAGCATCGCTTTGCTGCCGCCCGATTGGTTCAGGCAGTTCTTGCCGCGTTCATGTCGCCGCTGGTGGCGATGGTGGCGCTCCAGATGAAGATGGGGCGGCGGGCCGCAATGATGGCTGCTGCCGGTGTCGCGCTGTATCCCATCCTGCTTTTCTATCCCGTTGGGCTGGCATCGGAAAATCTGTTCATCCCTCTGGTCCTGCTATCTTTCTGGTTGCTGCTGCGGGCTGCCGGGAGCGGACGGTTGACGCCTTTTACTCTGGCAGGGCTGGTTCTCGGATTCTCCACACTGACCCGGTCCATCTTCTTCCCCGCAACTGTCCTGGCTTCGGTATGGCTGTACCGACTCCAGCAGGCCAGGAATCGGGGCGCGCTTCTGACCCTGGCCGTGACCCTGACGATCTGCATCCCCTGGGCCGTTCGCAACACCCTCACCTTGAAGCGCCTGACTTTCGTAGAAAGCAGTTTGGGGTACAATCTGTTCATCGGATACCATCCGGAAGGCAACGGCGGGTTTGTCGCAGATGTGGCGATTAAACCCCTGACCATCCTGAACGACGCGGAGCGGGAGCGCTTCTGTACCCGGACAGCCCTTCAGTACATTGCTGCTGATCCCGTGGAGGCAGGCCGACGGGTGCTGCGTCGGGTGGCCTATTTTATGGGCGTGGAGGACCGGGAATTCATCTGGTTCTACACCAATGACTTCATCGGCTTTATCCCGCAGCCATGGCTGGGCCTGATCTATTCTTTGCTGGTCGTTCCCTGGGTGAGCACCGTTGCGTTTGCCGTTCTGGGCCTATCCCTATCCCCGGAGCGTTCTTCGGCCGGGCTGGCCGGGGCGCTCATTGCCGGATACGCTTTGCCCCATTTTTTCATCATCGCGGAGCCGCGATTTCATCTGGCGCTGGTTCCCCTTCTGATGCCTTTTGCTGCGTGGGGATGGCTCCGGCGGAG
>CAKZOY010000282.1 GCA_937138275.1 uncultured Chloroflexota bacterium | reverse complement strand
TGACGGGGGGGACGCCCAGTTGCCGGTTGGCGAATCCGCCGTGGCAATCGGAGCCGCCGGTAATCAACAAGTGATGCTGAACGCAAAACGCCCGGCAACGGGCCGTGGTTTCCGCGTCGTGATACGGCGAATAGCACTCCACCCCGGCAATCCCGAACTCCAGGAAGGGGGGCAATGACTCCTCTATGGGGCCCCGTCCCCGAAAACTGCCGCCCGGGTGGGCCAGGATGGGGGTCCCTCCGGCCTCCCGAATCTGGGCGATGGCCTCCGCCGGATGGGGAAAATCGGGAGCGGGCGGTCGGACCGGGTCCACAAAGATGCGGGTGAAAAAGTCCACCACATCCTGGCAAAGGCCGTTATCTATCAGAAAATTCAGCCCTTTCCACCCGCCGCGGGCTGGGTCGTTCTGGTAGCGTTCGTAGGCCTCCAGGTCTACCGGATAACCCGCTTCCTTCATTCGCCGCAGGGTCTCGTCGTTCACCCGTTCCAGCCGCCTTCGGTTTGCTGCCAGAAGTTCGTTCAAGCGCGGGTCATCTGGCGATACCCCGTAGCCCAGGATGTGGACTAGTGTACTGTCCAGGAGGGTGCTGATTTCCACTGCGGGGAGAAAGGCCGGCGCGCCGGGGGTCCGGCGGAGGATTGCGGCGATGGCGGGGATGCTCTCCACGGTGTCGTGGTCAGCAACGGCGAAGAGGCCCAGGCCTGCCGCTTTCACGTGGGCGACCACTTCCTCCGGCATCCAGGTCCCGTCGGAGGCGATGGTATGGATATGCAGGTCGGCGCGCATGGGTCTTCGGCGGGGCCCGGCGCGGCGGCGAAGCCGCCGCGCCGGGCCAGAGGATCAGCCTCCCAGCCGTTTCTTCAGTTCGGCCGTGAGCGCGGGGACGTACTTAAAGAGGTCGCCGACGATGCCGTAGTGAGCCAACTGGAAGATGGGGGCTTCGGGGTCCTTGTTGATGGCAACGATCACTTTGCTGGTGCGCATACCGGCCTGATGCTGGATGGCGCCGGAGATGCCGCAGGCGACGTAGAGGTCCGGGCTGACGGTCTTCCCGGTCTGGCCCACCTGGTGCTCGTAGGGGACCCAGCCGGCGTCCACTGCGGCGCGGGAGGCACCGACGGCCGCTTTCAGGGTGCGCGCCAGTTCCCGGATGGGCTCAAACCCTTCCGGTCCGCCCACGCCCCGGCCGCCGGAGACGATGATCGCCGCATCCGCCAGGTTGACGCCGCCGACCGCCTCCTGGAAACCGACCACCTTAGTGGGAATTTCTTCCTCTTTCAGCACGGGCGCTACTCGGATGACCTCCCCGGTGCGGGACGAATCGGGTTCGGGTTTGGGGAAGGCGCGAGCGCGCAGGGTGAAGACGGCCGGCCGCCGTTCAGGGACGGTGCAGGTGGAGAGGAGTTTCCCGGCGTAAATGGGGCGAATGGCGACCAGTTGCCCGTCCTGGAATTCCAGCGCGGTGCAGTCGGCCACACAGCCGCTTTCCAGGTCCACCGCCACTGCCGGGCCCAGGTCGCGGCCCCGGAATGTGGCGCCCATCAGGATCACTTCCGGCTGATGCTGGCGGGCCAGGCCGGTCAGAAGCGCCGCATAGGGCTCCAGACGGAAATCGGCCAGGGTGGGATCATCGGCCAGGAAGACCTTATCGGCGCCGTAGGCGATAACTTCCTGGGCCAGGCCTTCCACGCCCTGCCCGAAGAGACAGGCGCAGACCTGTCCGCCCAGTTGTTGACTCAAACGACGGGCAGCACCCAGGGATTCCCATGACGGGGATGCTACCTGTCCGTTAAATTGTTCAATCCAGACGAAAACGTCACGGCTCATGGAGTCCTCCTGTGGTTTGGTCTAACAGATGGGGGTTGACCGTGGCGAGGCCCTCCTGCTCGGCAGCCGAACAGAGGCGGGCATCGGCGGAGATGGGTCAGGGAGAGCCCCTCTTCGGCCAACACGTCGGACAAGCGGAGAGCGGTGGCTAATTGGAGCGCATCGTAGGCGCGCAGCGGATGGCGGTCTAACAGTTCCGTGGCTTCTTCAATCACCGCCCGATCGGTCGGGACCATCTGGTAATGACCTGCGTCCCGCAGGAAGACCTCTCTGGCAAACCGGTATTCATCGGCGGTGATTTCTCCCATCCGCCAGCGCCGGGCAAATGCCGCCACCACTTCCACGACGCCGATTTCGGCCATCGCCGCGGATGGCGGGTGAGATAGGACCTGTTGTATCCACCAACTCCCCGCTTCGTCTATATATCGCTTGACCAGCGCGCTGGAGTCCAGGAAGTACACAACGGTCGGCATTACTCTCTCCCCTGGATGATGTCTACCGAAAGAGGAGTGGAGACTTTCCGCATAATCTGCCGTACCCGTTGCCGGTCGCGCTCCAGACTATCTTCGTCGGTGGGCGCAGGATGGGCATACCGGCGCTCCTCCGGGGGGACCAGCAGGCCATGGCGCGTCAGGGCCCGCCGGATACGCTCCTCTACCGGCTCCTCATCCAGCCAGCGGGCAACCGCCTCCACGACGGCCTCCTCGGGAGCCCGCTTCTCCGCCGCTGCCCGTTCCAGCAACCGCTGGTACAGCGCCGCAGGCATTCGGACCACCACTTCGCTCACAGCAACCCCTCCCTTACTCCCTACTCCCTACTCC
>CAKZOY010000281.1 GCA_937138275.1 uncultured Chloroflexota bacterium | reverse complement strand
GCCGCCGCCCCGCAAAACCCCTCTCTGTCCCCCCTCTCCCCCGCCCGTCAGGGCAAGAGGGAGAGGGGGGTAAGGGGGGTGAGGGGGGCTGAAAACCGCCCATTTTGCGCCGCCAAGGCGATAGTCTGTTGGCTTTTGCCCTTCCAGCGGCCTTTTCAAAGGGCACAGCTGCCAATTTTTGTTTTATAACTTAAAATTCGCCATCGTCAATATAATTACTGCTGCTGCCATTTATCCCAGGAATCTCCGTATCAAGGCGGCGCGCACAACATGGTCGCTGATGCGCGCCGTATTGTTATGCTCCATCTCGGCGCGTATGCGGCGCAGGAGGAAGAGGTACTCCTCGCTCGTCTGACATTCAAACCCCGCATCGGCCAAAGCCCTGCGCAGGGACTCGGTCATCAAAGGACTTTCGGGGTCCACATAGGACATGGCGTCCCGGATCTGCTCATACACCGAGGGGCAGGTCTCAAATACAAATTCGCGGTCGCTTCGGGTCAGCGCATCAAAGGCGATCAGTTCGGGGGGTAATCCCAGCGAGAGCAGCGCGCAGGTGAAAGCGATCGCGCGTGGGAGCGTGATGCCGTTGACTTCCCGGGCGTAACCGAAGAGCCCGATGTGCAGTTTGCGAGCGCGTCGGCTGGGGACGTACTTGGCCATCCAGTTAATATACGGGGCGATCTCGGTGATGCGCTTCCGGTATGCCTGGCTGTAGCGATCAATGATTTCCAGGGCGCGCTCTGTATCTATCGGGTCCGCTGGGCCGATTTTGCGGCTCTTGAGGTATTCGCAGGCGGCGTGGACTTCCTCTATGGGATTGTCAAACTTGAAAGCGGACTGGATGGTGAAAGTGACGACGCTCGGATACTCCCGCCCCACCCGGACCGCGGTGCGCGGGGTGAGGCCGCCGCGGAACGGCGCCGATCCCAGGCCGAGGATCGGGTGGATGCGGACCCCGATGCGCTGGGCGAGTTGATCCAGTTCCGCCAGCGCGATCTTATTGGCGAATACGGCGGACACCAGGCCATAGTTCATCGCCGTATCCGAGCGCGCCAGGAAGACGCGCTGGTCATCAACCTCTTTATCGGAGAGGTACTTTTCCACGATGGAGGCAGCCGCCAGCATAGCAGGCACATCCTCAAAGAGGGGGATGACCTGAATGCGTTCCGGGGCAAAGGTGCCGATCCATTCCGCCACAGTGATATCGTCCTCACAGAGACGAATCTTCTGGCGAGCGATGATATGGTCGGCATAGTAGCGGTAGACGCGATCAATGCAGCGCGCCGAGGTGGTCATCGGCAGGATGACTTCAAAAATAGGCGGCACGTCATCGCCGTAGAATAAGCGGGCCACGTCGTACGAGCGCGGGATGGATTCCAGGGTCTCCAGCAGGATTTTCGCTTCGGCAGCCTCCACAGCGGGGTTGGGCACGCGTAGCGTCAGGCGCAGGTCCCGGCCGAGGACATTCTCCTGGAAATACTCCGGGTAATACGTGAGCAGTTTCTTGACCACGTGGGTGTCAATCTCCTTGCCTTCCACGTCCCACATCTGCTCATCGCAGCCCAGATGGGAGAACGCGTAGTACGCTTCGCGAATTTCGTCCTCACCGGCCAGAACCGATGACGAAGCGAAGAATGGTACGGATGCGTTATCGGGGTGCTGAGTGCTCATACAGCGCGGAACGTTCATCTCAACCTCCCTCAATGGTGACCTTCCTGAAAAAAACCTAGCCACCTGACACTTTCGGCTCATATCCAGACCTCGTGCAAGCAGGGTCTGGCTGGCCTTTAGCGCCCCCTCATCCCTCTGGCCCCCTTCTCCCCCGCCGCGGCGGGGGAGAAGGGGGAAAAGAGGGGGTTCGGGGCGGGCGGCCGAAGGCCGCCCGCCCCGAACCCCCGTAAGGGCAAGGCTTGTCCTTGCCCTTACCTCCCCGTGCGGCCGTAGGGGCGGACGATCCGTCCGCCCGCAACGGGGAGGGGGCAAGGGGGAGGGGTGAAGGTGTCCTTGAGAAAGTGCACTGCTTTTGAACACGAGCCACACTGCTTGCCCGCGTCCATCAGTACCCGTGCGACGGTCTTCGTAGGACACTTCAATTTTGAACACGAGCCAACTGCTTGCCCGCGTCCATCCGCGTCCTATTGGAAAACTGTCAGGTAGCCAGAAAAAAACCACTCTCCTCAATCTGTGGGTCTCCCTTGATTGAGGAGAGTGGTTGGGTATGCACGACCTATACCAGCAGAATCACCCGTCCGCAATCAAGGGAGGAGGGTGTTGTCGCTTCGGGGTGGCAGGGACAGGTTGTCCCGCCCGATTCTGGTTGGTCGTTGGCCGTACTTGTGTCATCCGATCACCCGTCCGGGATAATGTTGGCAAATAGATATTAGGTTTCATTATACCAGCACATGCATTTTTGTCAACTTGGCTGGTATTGGTATTGGGTATTGGGTTGTTGAATCTCGTAAAGTCGTATCACGGCACTCTGGCAAAGTCTCAAAAAGTCATACCACCTCTATGGGTCGAATCGGCTTATAATTCCAGAAGGGTGCGATCCTCTGGAGGGTTGAGATTTCCCCTCCCCCCTACCTCCCTCCCCATTGAGGGCGGACGGATCGCCTGCCCCTACCGTCGCACGGCGAGGGGGGATGGAA
>CAKZOY010000280.1 GCA_937138275.1 uncultured Chloroflexota bacterium | reverse complement strand
ATCGCGCCGAACCCGGCCTCCACCACGGGCGGCGTCGCCCTGGCAACCTTCACGGCGGGGACGGTGACCGGGACGGCGACGATCACCGCTACGGCCGACGGCCGCTCCGCCACGGCGACGATCACGCTGGTGCCCATCCCGACGCATTACGTCTACCTGCCGCTGGTGATGCGCAACCACGGGCCGAACCTGGTGGTGGAGAGCATCTCCTGGAGCCCGACCAATCCCGCTCCCGGGGAGACGGTCATCGTCAGCGTGACGGTTCGTAACGTCGGTTCGGCCCCGGCGGGGACGTTCTGGGTGGACCTCTACCTGGATCCCAGCCGTCCTCCGGCGCCGGGCATCCCCTGGAACGACGTCTGTTCAGAGGGGGTTGCCTGGCGGGTAGTGGGACTGGCACCGGGAGAGGCCCGCGTTCTCCGCTCTGATCAGGGGGAAGCGAGGTACACCTTCTGGCGCGGGTACTTCGCCGCCACGCCGAACCCGCACATCCTCTACGCTGTGGTGGATAGTTGGCCCTACGATCTGGCGGAGACGGTGGGGGAGACGAACGAGAACGACAACGTCAGGGGACCGGTGCAGGTCTCTATGAGGTAACGATGGGGGGCGTCGGCGCCCCCTGCAATCTACCGCCACCCATTGAAACCGCGCCTGAAAGGGCACGAGGTGCCTTCCAGGCGCGGTTTTTATTGCGGCTCAACGCCTGAGCAGGTATGGATTTGCTCAGTCAGGCGCGGGCTGGTGCCGGCCGTCCTTATCCGCCAACTACGGCCGGTACGACAACATCGGCGATCCCCAGGTCCGTCGTGGTCAGGCGGTCCCGGAAGGGGCGGACGTCTTTTCCGCTCAGCATCAGCGAACGGTACACCCCCGCCGCTCTGAGGTCATTGAAGAGGCGGAAGCCCACGATTTGCCCATTACGCAGAAAGATTTTCCGCAGCCTCTGGTCCGCCCTCCACCGGATCTCCTCATCTCCCTCCATCTCTCCCACCGCGATCAGCGGCAGACCCAGATGGGCGAGGCTGTTCATCCGCTCCGCCCCCTCATAGGCAGTGGGGAACCCCAGGAGATTGTAGGCGACCACCTGTCCTTGCGCCACGGCGTTGGGGAAAATGGCGTGGACGTACCGTTCTCCGGTCTGGCGATCTATCGTCTCCGCGATGTCCCCTGCGGCAAAGACGTCCGGAACGTTGGTCCGCTGGTACTCGTCTACCAGAACCCCCCAACTGACCGCGACCCCGGAGCCCTCCAGGAACTCCACGTTGGGCTTGACCCCCGTCGCTGCGATGAGAAGGTCCGCTTCAACGACCTCGCCGGACCGGACCCGTACCCCGCGCGCTCTTCCATCTCCGACGAAGGCGACCGCGTCAAATTCCGGACCGATCCGTACGTTTATCCCCTGCTCCTGCAATCTCCCCAGGACCAGTTCAGACGTTTCCGGGTCCAACATAGAGCGCAGGACCCGTGAGCGCACCAGCATCGTCACCGAGAGGCCCAGTTTGCAAAGCAGGATGGCGATCTCTACCCCGATGAACCCCGCCCCGACGATCAGCGCCGTCCTGGCTCCCTCCTGAATGCTTCGGTGCAGTTCATGAGTCGCGGAGAGGGACTTGAAATTGTACACGCCGGGCATATCGTACCCCTCTACGGGGGCATACAGCCGGGCACCTGCGGCAAGGACCAGTCGGTTATAGGAAAGCGAGGTGCCGTCGTCCAGATAGACGGTTTTTTCCCGAGGTTGGACGGAGCGAACGGTCTTTCCGGGGAGGTAGTGGACCCCGAGGCGGTCGCAGATGTCCGTCCCTTTCCAGAAGATGGTTTCCTCCCGGCCCGAGAGGAAGTAATCCGCCAGGGCGGGAGGGGAATAGGGCGGGAACGGCTCCGCAGAAATCATTGTAATGGGGACGTTCGGATCGTAGCGGCGGACCGTTTCCGCCACCGTGAGCCCCGCAGGTCCTGCGCCGATAATGAGAATGCTCATCGGTCTGACCCCCTTGCTTGCGCGGGCGACGGGCCAGGGGACCTGGCCCGCCGCCCTGTTCCTGTCAGGGCATTGGAATGCTCTCCGGCTCTACGAAGGGGAGCCCCAGCCCTTTCCGCTTGCTCTCAATGTGGCGGCGGATCAACCCGGCGGCCCGCTCCGGATCCGGCTCCACGGCGAATTTCGCCCCGACCACCTGCTCCAGGTCGCTGGCCAGCAGTTGGACCACGTTCTTGCTGCCGAAAATGGGCGGATGCACTCCCAGAACGGCGAAGATGCCCGAGGCGACCACATAGGCCCCGATGGCGACCGCCTTCTCCGAATACCACTCCGGCGCCGCACCTGCCAGGGGCAACTGGTCTATATCCACGCCCAGATAGTTGGCCAGGGCGGCCGCCAGGACCAGAATGCGGCTGTTATCCACGCAGGAGCCCATATGCAGAATGGGCGGGATCCCCAGCGCCTTGCAGACGCTGCGCAGCCCGGGCCCGGCCAGGTCGGCCGCTTCGGGGACCATATGTCCGGCCTTGGCGTTGGCCACCGTGGAGCAGCCGGTCACGACCACCAGGATGTCGTTTTCAATCAGTCGGCGGCAGAGGACGATATGGCCGTAGTCCTGGGGGATCTTGGGGTTGTTGCATCCGATGACGCCCGCCGCGCCCCGGATGGCTCCGTCTTTGATGGCCGCGACCAGCGGTTCGGGCGTTCCACCGAGGGCCTGGAGGATCGCCTCCACCGAGAAGCCGGTCATCATCGCCATCGGTTCTACCGGGATACGGGCCGCTTTCGGATCGCGCAGGGAGAAGGCCTCTATCGCCTGGCGCACGATCTCCTTGCCCGTCTCATAAGCGCGGTTGGCCTCAAAGGAAATGTGGGCGGCCCCGGGGAATTTCGCCTTGTCAAAAGTGGTGATAATACGGGTGTGGAAACAGCGGGCGATATCCACCACGGCGGGCATAATGCACTGGTAGTCCACCACCATCGCGTCCAGGACACCGGTCATAATCACCAGTTCCTGCATCAGGTGGTTCCCAGCCATCGGGACGCCGCGCCGCATCAGAATCTCGTTGCCCGTGCAGCAGAGGCCGACCAGGTTGATGCCTGCGGCGCCCTTCTCCCGGGCCAGGGCGACCATCTCCGGGTCCTGAGCAGCCTGGACGATGACGCTGGAGAGCATCGGATTATGTCCGTGCAGGGCGATGTTCACGTGGTCGGCCTTCAGAGCCCCCAGGTTGATCTGAGACATCTTCGGGGTGGGGGTGCCGAACAGCACATCGGAGAGTTCGGTGGCGATCAAGGAGCCGCCCCAGCCGTCGGACAGACCGGTGCGCAGGCCGTGGAGAAGAATGTTCACATAATCGTTGTCCACTCCCATATGGGTGCGGTGGAGCATCTCCACGTTTTCCCGGTCAATCCCGCGGGGGGTAATGCCCAGTTTTTTCCACAAATTCCTCCTCACCTCGGGGACCCGGCCCAGGAAACCCAACTGCTCCTTTCGGGAACCGAAATCCTCCAGCAGCGCTTCTGCCAGGTCCAGGGCGATTTCGTTGATCGGTCGCCCGTCGGTGGGGACACCCAGTTCGGCGGCCAATCGGAACAATTTCGCCTCATCGGTGATCTGATAACCGGTGGTCTTACCCTGGGCCAGGGCGTGAAAGGTCTCCAGAATGTCCCGCCCGTGGTCGCTGTGGGAAGAAGCGCCGGCGGCGATCATCCGCCCCAGGTTCCGGGCGACGATCACATCCGCATCCGCGCCGCACACTCCCTTCTGCGGCCCCTCGCCGAACGGGTCTATACGGCACGGGCCCATCGTACAGTTGCGGCAACTGAGGCCCATTTCGCAGTAGCCGCAGAGGGGCTGTTGCTTGGCCAGACGGTCCCAGACCGTCTCTATACGCTGCTCCGCAGCGTACTCCAGCATCTTTGCCGCATCTTCCTGAATTGTCCATTGACGGAATCGGCCATTCATGGCTGTATCCTCCTCCAGAGATTGGTTTGAAAGGTGCTCTTCCGGATACCCGGAGTTCACTCCGGGAGAGGGAAACACGTTTCGGAGATTGGGAATGTACGTTCAAGCGGGGGCAGAGACGGTTTATCTCTCCTGAACGGAGCGGAGTTTGCTGATCGCTGTGCCTCCGGACCGCCAGAGGGCGACGGGCTGCGGGACAGGGGAGGGGGGAGGAGCAACAGCGGTCGCGGCGACCAGCACTGCGGTGGCTTCCCGCAACCGGCCTGCCTGGACCAGTTCATTGATGTCGCCGTAGAGAAGAGCGCCAACCTTGCAGGTTTCCACGCAGGCGGGGACGAGTCCTTTCCTCACGCGCTCCGCGCATCCGTCGCATTTGACCGCTACCACGCGGGCTGGCCCTCCGTTGCCCAGCGGGTAATAGGTGAGGACGTCAAAGGGGCAGACCATCGCGCACATTGCGCAGGCGATGCATTTGGCGGGCTGAATGAGCACCAGGTCCTGTTCCCTATCCCGGTAGATGGCTGCCGTCGGGCAGACCTGCATACAGGGGGCGGGATCGCAATGGCGGCATTTATTGGGGAAAGCGGTGCTGAATACGGGTCCGGGTTCCACGTGAATACGCTTTCGGGGCAGGGGGTCTTCGTAGAGGGCCTGGACGGGGTCTTTTGAGCGGGAGTGGGCGACGGCGCAGGCGAACTCACACTGCTTACAGCCGACACACCGTTCAATGTTGACAAATACTGTTTTCATATTTTCCTCCGTAGCGGATTTTTATAGAGGGCTTTCCCGGCACTGTGAACTCCGGAGAAGGGGGAAGAGCAATCGGCGTCCTTCCTGGGTATATGATTCCTCGTGGGGTGGCACGGGTTGGGAGCAGATGACAATTCCAGGAAGGGATTGCTTCTATTATACTCGCATTTCCCATTTCTGCAAGTTTCTCCCCGGAGGGGGCTTGTGCAGCAAATCCCACCTCTGTTCCAACACTTGTCAACTTGCCGGATTTCTGCTATCATCTTTCCCGTCTATGAAAGTCGGCATCCTCTCCGACACCCACGACCACCTGGAAAACGTCCGCAAGGCGTATGACCTCTTCACCGCCGAGGGGGTCACCGTCCTGCTCCACTGCGGCGACGTCTGCGGGCCGGCCGTGGTGGAGGCGCTGGCGGAGTTCACCGTCTACTTCGCGCTGGGGAATATGGACCGGATGCCCGCCTTGGGACTGGCAGTGGATAATCTGCAGGGGGGACGCCTGGCCCGCCTGCATCAATTCACCCTGGACGGTCGCTCCATCGCGCTCCTCCACGGCGACGACGGTGCCCTCCTGCGGCACCTCATAGACTCCGGAACGTACGAGTACGTCATCCACGGTCACACCCATCGCCGGGCCCACTCCCATAAGGGGAGGGTACAGGTAATCAACCCCGGCGCGCTGGGCGGGGTACGGCTGGAACCCCGCTCTATCTGCGTCCTCAATCTGGAGACCGACGAGGTCCGTTTCCACACCATCCCGTAGGTTAAAAAAACCACAAAGGACCCGAAGGATTTCGCAAAGAGCACAAAGTTGTTGAATCTCGTAAAGTCGTATCACGATCTTTTGGCAAAGTCTCAAAAAGTCATAC
>CAKZOY010000279.1 GCA_937138275.1 uncultured Chloroflexota bacterium | reverse complement strand
AGCAGGAAGCAGGAAGCAGGTAGCGAGTGGTTGTCACGGGTTCTGGGTGAGCAGGCCACTATCCACCAGGGTGTAGAGCCCACCCTGCATATTGTCCCGATACGTCTCAAAGGTGACCTGCGGGCCGCGAACGCGCACCAGGATGAACGTGCTCGGCGCGCCGGTATCCCCCAGCCCGCGGGCATGCCCGGCGTCCAGTTGCCATACGCCGTTCACCCGGATGGCGCTGTAGTTATGGGTGTGACCGCAGATATAAGCGCGAACTCCCCGCTCCTGCAACAGATTCCAGAAGCGGTCCCGATGCGCCGGATGGGCATCCAGGCTGCCCCCCAGATGACGCACCCGGCCAGTCAGCGCGTCGGGCTGGGGATAGGCCGGTTCGTGACCGAAGACGAAGATGTGGGGTTTATCGGTGGATGACAGGTCGGCGGCAAGCCAGTGGTAGAGATGGTCGGGGATGTCGCCATCAGTCACCGCATCGCCCCCGGAGTCGCAATAGACGTTCAGAACCACAAAATGGGCATTTTCGTAATCAAAGGAATACGTGGTCGTGGGGCAGCCCGGGGGGCCGGGCCGAACCGGACGGCCGGTAGGATCGGTCAATCCGTGCCCATAGCAGCGCAACCAATCCATATCCTCCGGCGTCTCCACCTCGTGGTTGCCCACCGCCGGATACCAGCGGAAATCCGCCCCCAGGGTGCGGGTGATGGTCCAGAGAATGCCGTCGGGCGGGTCCACATCCCCGGGGCTGACCATAAAGGCCACGGGTCCCTGGGCCGCGATGGCCTCGCAGGCGCCGCGGAAGAAGCGGGAGGAATCATATGCGCCAGGGCCGGCGTAAATCCGTATGTCCGCTGTGACGGCAAAGGCGAACTCCACCTCCGGGGTGGGCGTGGGCGGTGCCGTAGGGGAAGGGACAGGAGAAGGGGTGGGAAACGGAGTCGGCGAGGGGACGAACGGCGAAGCGGTCGGCGAAGGCCAGGAAGTCGGCGCCTCCCCGGTCGGAGAGACCACAACCGGGGAGGCCACCGACGCACAGGCGGTCAGAATCGCCAGCAGAAGTAAAGACGTAAAGCGTAAAACGTAAAGGCGGAGCCCCTTCAACTTCGCTAACTCCTGCGACTTTCTCTCGCATATCGCTTATCGCGCATCGCAAATCGCCCCCTGCCCCCTGCTCCCTGCGCCTTGCGCCCTGCGACCCTGTACTAATCCCCGCTCTTCTTGGGGAGTTTCGGGACCAGCCAGGAGAGGAACGCATCCGTAGAGCGGGTCTGCAACAGAACCCGGCCCGGACCGGTGAGGTCCACCACCAGCCCCTCCCCGCTGAAGAGGGTGGACTTCAGCCCGCCCACCCGACGGACCTTGAAGCCGATCCCCTCGGTGAAGGCGACCAGATGCCCGGTGTCCACCGTGTACGTCTCCCCGGCCTTCAGGTTGACTTCGTGGATGGCGCCGAAAGACGAGATGAGCAGTTTGCCGGTGCCGGACGCCCGCAGCATAATCAGCCCCTCCGAGGCGAAGAACGTCTTCGCCCCACCCCATTTGGTGTCCAAGGTGATGCCCGCTTCGGAAGCCACGTAGGAACCCGATTGCACCATCAGGCTCTCATTGCGCAGGTCCAGGACAAAGAGGTCCCCGGGCAGCGCCGGAGCGACGGTGATCTCCCCACCGTTGGCCGAGGCGCGGTAGGTGTTCTGGAAGAAACTCTCTCCCGCCAGAACGGAACGGGCCAGCGATTTGAGGATGCCCCCGGCAGCCTTCGTCTCCACCGAGATGCCCTGCGTTATGCTGACCATTGCGCCGCCCTCTACCCGAACCTCCTCGTTCGGGCCCAGCCGCAAAATGCCGAGAGAATAGGACGGGCGATACAGAATTTCCACTTCCATTGTATGTAGTCCTCCTGTAAGACCGGTTTGCTCCGGTCATTTGGGAGCCGCAAGGCTCCGTTCCCGTACCAGATAGATGGTCGGGAGTCCGATAAGGGTGACCACTCCCTTCAGAAGCACGTTGGCCCAGAAGATGGACCAGACCGTCGCTCCGGGGAGCAGTCCGCCGAAGGCGCCCCAGCAGAAGATGAGGCTGTCCAGCGGGATGCTCAGAGCGTTGCTGGTCAGAACGCGCGCCCACTGGAAACGCCGGGTGACCCGGGTGACCCAGAGATGATAGATTTCGGTATCCGTCAGTTCGCTGAACACCTCCGCAATGATAGAGGCAACCACGATGCGCCAGACCGGTGTGAGGACGGCAGCAAACTCCCGCTGCAGTGGCCATGTGGGGTCGGGCGGGAGCCAGGCGGCGAAGGCAAACATCCCCGCCATCACCAGGTTGATCACTCCCGCAGCGACGATGACCGCCCGGGCCGCGCCTCTCCCCAGCACCTTGTGGACCAGGTCCCGCAGGGTGAAGGTGAAGGGGTAGATGAACGTCCCAGCATCCACGCTGAACCCCGCCACCCAGGCAATCTTCAAACTGAGAACGTCGGAGAGCATCTGAGCGGCGATATAGGCGGAAACGGTCAATACCCCCGGGATGGTCATACGCGCCTACACCTCCACCACCAGGGTTTTGGGCAACGTCGTCAGGTTGTGCACCTGCCCCGACTCATCTATCCAGAGCACATCCTCCAGACGGACCCCGTAGCCCCGACCGGGGTCGTATAGCCCCGGTTCCACCGTAAAGACATGGCCCGGCTGAAGGGTGCGGGTGTTGCTGGGGACGTCGGTGAAGACCGGCTCCTCGTGGATCGCCAGCCCTAGGCCATGGCCGATCCCGTGCGTGAACCCGACCGCCGTCTCCGGGTCTCCCGCGATCGTCGGATAGCCCCGTTCGGCGAAGAAGGCGCAGGCCACCTGCTGCAGGCGACGCGCTTCCACCCCCACCTGTACCTCGGCAATCACCGCCTCCAGGCACTCCGCCACGTCCCGGTAGACCTTCTCCACCTCCGGCGGGGCGTACCCCAGGCAGAAGGTGCGGGTCAGGTCAAAGAAATAACCGCTGGGCCCGCGGGGGTAGATGTCGTAGACGACCGTCTGCCCCAGGCGGATCGGGTCATCGGGGCGGCCATGATTGTGGGGGACTCCGGCATCCGCGCCGATGGCAAAGATCAGCCCCTCCGACGCCTCCAGGCCGCGCTCGGCCAACAGGCGGTAAATCTGTCGGTGGACCTGCCCGACCGTCAGGGGGGAACCGTCGCCGGTGATCAGGGTTTCGTCTCGCACGCGGTGGCGGCGCAGAAAGGTCAGCGTCTCCTCCACCACCTCGCAGGTCAGGCAGGCGACCTCCCGGATTCGGGCGACCTCGTCGGCGTCCTTCGTCGCCCGGGCGACCTCCAGCAGGTTCTCGTCGTACTCGCCCCGCACGCGGATCTCCGGCATCGCCTGGGAGAGCGCGGTCAGAAAAAGATACGACTGTCCCTGATCAGCCATACCGTAAAATCCCACCTCGCCCCGCACCCCCAGATCGGCGAAGATGCGGCGGTAGAGTTCCACCGTTGCCGCCAGCCGGTCGCCCGTCTCCCGGAGGATGTCGGTGAAGCGGTATCGGGCCATATTGACGAGGGGCAGCCCGCTGGCCTTCGCTTCGTCCCACTCAATGGGGGAGTGAATGAAAACCGGCGTCTCCCCGCGCTTTTTGACCACAATCCCCTGGGAAACCGGCGCGCCGTTGAGCAAGTAGACCAGGGAAGGGTTGCCATGCGTGCGGCCGGAGACGACAACCGCATCCAGGCCGCGAGCCTCCATTAGAGCATCCAGGTCCCTCTTCACATTCGCCTCCCGAAGTATTGCGTGGTGCGTGTTCCGTGTTCCGTCCCCCTACTCCCTACTCCCTACTCCC
>CAKZOY010000278.1 GCA_937138275.1 uncultured Chloroflexota bacterium | reverse complement strand
GGGGGTAAGGGGGAGGGGCATATGGAAATAGCACCCGCGCCAGGATCATCAAATCAGTGGCCTGCTCTCCGAGTTCCTTTAGCAACACGAAAATCAATAATTTTTCAAGTTGCAACCACCGCCGGATGAACAGTTACGATTAAAAAGTGCCAGGCACTTCCAGCATGCCTGGCACTTTTTGCAACCCTGTGCCTTTCCTTACGGCCGGTAACCCCTCATCACCAGCGGCAGGTACAATCGGCTTGCCGGACGGAGCAGGATCAGATCATCCGGCCGGTTCGCGTGTTTCTGGTAGTTGCGCACCCGCAGGCGCGGGCCGTCGTAGTCCTCCGAGACCAGCCCGACCACGGTCACCCGGTCCATCGGGAAGATGTTCGACCAGACGCCGTTGTAGCCGTCCAGGAACGCCCGCACCGGACTGCTGCCGTCGTCCACCCAGATGGCGCTCCCGTCGGCCGAGCGCGCTACGACCGTGCCGGTGACGACCGCCAGCCACCCCTCGTACGCCTCCAGCGTGGCGCTGTAGGTCCGCAGCGGCAGCGGAATGCTCCCCGTCACCGCCAGCGCCGGGCTGAAGACGCAGGTCGGCGTCAGCACCTGCACCTGCTCGCTCTCAAAGAACTGGATCTCCGTGTCTCCCTGGTAGACGTCCACCGTCCCCACGACCCGGACGCAATCCCCCCGCCGGGGCATACTCTCCACCGCGCCCGACGCTGTCCCCGCCGGAGCGAAGACGGTGACCCCGCCCGTCTCGTCCTGGACGTAGAGGACGTCAAAGAACTCCCCGTACGAGGCGGTGACGAACCCCTCCACCCAGACCAGACGGTGCAGGTTGACGGGCATATCGTCCTCCTCGGGATCGGAGCGGGCCTGGGCGACGGTGCTCTTCTGCAACGGCTCGCCCAGCAGCCACATCACCACTTCCAGGTTGAAGAGTTCGTTCTGCTTGCCGTCCCCGGCGCTGTAGGCGAAGATGTTGAAGGGATCGTTGGCGTCGCCGTAGAAGAAAATGCGCCCCGCCGGACCGGGAATGTCGTACCCTGCCGCCGCGGGCACGACCTCCGTCTGTCCATACAGGTACGCATCCCCTTCTTTGTCCGCATCAATGTTGCTGGTACGGTTGGGATAACCGTACGTCCCGGTCCCCGAATCCAGGTCGCCCACGACGAAGATGTGCCCGTTCCCCAGCAGGTCGTCCGCCGTCAGCGCCTGCTTGTTCCGGTCCACCAGCGAACAGACCGACCAGGACTGGACTCTCAACACGTTCATCCCGACCCCCGTCGTCGGGCTGACCGGGAAGACGTGCCACAGGATGCCCCACGGATAGCCGTTGTTGTCGTTCCCGTCCAGCACCTCGTCGTCGTTGAAGCGCACCGGGACGGTGTAGTTCGTGCGGGCCTCAATGGCCCCCACCAGTTCGTTCATCCGGTCCGCCACATTGTAGGCCCACCAGACTTTGCCGGTGTAGTCGGACATGCCGTTGAGCCAGAGATTGCCCCCCGCGGCGACAAAGTCGGCGATCGCCTGGGTTTCGGTGACGGTGAGTTGAGAGGGGCCGTAGGCGTTGAGGACGAGCAGTTTCACCGTCTCCGTGTTCAGGTCCGCCGCGGTCAGTTCGTCCAGGTTGAAGAGGACGTTGTACCCGTGGTCCACCATATCCTGGACGAAGAGGCGCACCGAACGGGTGTCTATGCCGATGTTGTTGTGCCCGACGTCCAGCAGGATGAGGGGGACCTTCTCGTCGGTCACCGTCATGGAGAGTTGGCGGAAGTTGTCGTCGGGGTTGTCATCCGCCGGGGCGCCCGCCAGCGCCGCGGTGACCGTCACCGGGCCGGGGGCCGATGGCTGCCAGGAGACGCGCGCGTACCCGTCCGGGCAGGGGCCCTGGGTGCAGGCCGGAACCGTCACCGGGACCTCCCCCAGTATCGTCTCGCTGACGGAGAAGGTGACGGTCACGGTGCGAGTCTGGGCGCCGCGGTTGGTCACCCGCGCCGTGAAGAGGCTGGGGTTGTAGACCGTTGGGATGGCTGGCTGGACGGTCAGGTCGGTGATGCGGATATCCTCATCCCCCATCGTCCAGACCGGCGAGGCGACGATGCGGTCGCCGTCGGCCTGGGTGGACTGGACGAAGTAGTAGTGGACGCCGGGCGTGATGTTCAGGCTGACCGTCCAGGTAAAAGCGGCGGTGCCGGGCTGGGTGTACGTTACCACCCGGCCCTGCGCAGTGACCAGTTCTACCCGGACCGTCGGTTCGCCATCGGGATCGTCTCCCCGGACCTGGAAGAGAATCTGGCCGGTGTTGGGGATTTCGGCGCCCATCCAGTAGCCGTTGGCCTTGTAGAAGAGGGCGGCGTTTTTGTCCTCGGTGGCAAAGGTGCGGCGGGCGCGCAGGGCATCCAGCAGATGCCGTTTGGTGAGCGCGGGCATCACCACGCCGGTGCGGTGGTCGGTGATCGTGCCCCATTCGGCGGTGTGGTTATCGGAATTGTTCGTCGCCCCGACCTTCCAGCCGTAATCCAGCGAACGAATCCACTCGTCCCAGGAGAAGACGTAGGAGGCTCCCCAGCCGTTGCCCACTTCCTCCAGTTCGGCCAGGTCCTCCACTTCGGGGTGGTACGCCCAGTCGTTGAAGTTGATCCAGCCGGGGTGGTTGAACTGCATCACCACGCCCGCATCGTCCACCGCCTGGGTGCCGGTGATGGCGAGCCAGCGGTAGAAGCCCTCCACGGTGGCCCCAGGCTCCAGGTTGGGGGTGTAGTCGCAGTATATGCATCCCGGAACGTTGCTGCGGACGGCGTGGCGGACGGTGTTATAGACGTTGATGTGGCCCTCGGCGCCCTGGGTGTACTCAAACCCGCGCAGGGCGATGAACTGACCGTCCCTTGTGAAGGCGTTGGCCTGGGTCAGCGTATCCTGCCATTCGATATCGTCTATCGCGTAGGAGTGGTCGGTGACGGCGAGAAAGTCCAGCCCGGCGGCGATGGCGCGGGTGAAGGCATCGTACGGGGTGAGGGCGCCGTCGGAGTAGGACGTGTGGTTGTGGATGTCGCCGTGGAAGACGTGCATCTCCGGTTCCGCCTGGGTGGCGAAGGACCAGGTGCGGTCGGACTCGGCGACGGAATTCCCGGCCCAGTCGGTGACGGCGGGCGCGATCGTGACGGTGTAGCGGGCGGTGGGCAGGAGCAGGCCGCGCGGAGTGAGGGTCATCCGGCGGGCGGCGGGGTCGTAGGCGGCGCCGGACCAGGGGACGGTCCCGTACGGCCCAGTGAGGGTGAAGTGCGCCGCCACCGCCGTCGCCGGATTCAACTCTTCGCTGAAGGTGATGACGACGCGCGCGTCCAGCGGGACGTCGGTCGCGTCCGCAGCGGGGACGCGGGCGGTGACGGTGGGAGCAACCGTATCCAGCGGGCCGGTGGTGAAGGTCCAGGTGAAGGGGACGAGGGGGTTGCCCACCCGGTCGCGGATACCGGCGGTGAGGGTGGCGGTGTGGAGGCTGTTGGGGGCCAGGGCGCTGCCGGGTGTGAAGGTCGCGCGGGAGATGGCCGCGTCGTAGGCGACGGTGCCCGTCACCGCCCCCGCGGGGCCCGTCAGCAGGAACGTGGACTGGCTGACGGTGGCAGGGCTGATGGGCTCGCTGAAGGTGACGTAGATGGGCCGGTGGGGGTTGACATTCGTAGCGCCGTTGGCCGGTTCGGTGGTGACGACGGTCGGCGGGGTCTGATCCAGAAGTCGGACATCGTCGGCGCTGCGCAGGCAGACCCGGTATTCGCCGAACATATAGTAGAGAACGCCGCGGACGTACTCGTAACGCTGGCCCACCGCCAGGCCGGTCGGTGCGTAGCCGTAATTGGAGTCCCGGTTAATTGCGCCGACGCCGCCGCTGTCATCGGTGAAAAAGGCCCTGTAGGTGGTCAGGGCGGTGATGGTGATGTTGCGGTACTCCACGATGGCGCTTTCGTAGGACTCACTGGTGTAGTAGTTGGAAGGAGTGGATGCCGTATATGGCACCTGGGCGGCGGTCACCACGGTGGGCGTGCAGACAGGCGCACCCTCCCCGCGGAACCACACCCGGGTGGGGTTGGAGAACTCGGTGAGCCCGTAGTATTCTATCACTGTACCCCTGAGTTGCACTTCCTGCCCCAGCGCGGGCTTGTTCCCCTGGGCACCTACGTAGACGTAAATGGATTGCCACGGACCGGTGTCCTGGGTCAGGATGTAGCCCCGGGGGAGAATCGCGCAGGCTGTGCCGGAGGTCGTCACGACCTGACCGGCAACGGGGGAGGGATACGTTCCGGCCCCCGGATCGGTGGTGTACTGAATCTGGTAGATAGTGTGAGTATCCCCTTCCACGGCGTGGGAGGGGACCCCCATCAGGGCCCAGAGGGCCACCAGGGCGAGGGTGACCAGGGCGAGGGGAAGGACTGGTTTCCAGAGATAAATCTGGCGAATTTTGTTCATCGTTATACACCTCGTCAGAGAATAACAGCCGCCGCCGAAAAGGCGACGGCTTTTCTATCACCGCGTATCGCGTATCGCAAATCGCGTATCGCGTATCGCAAATCGCGTATCGCGTATCGCAAATCGCGTATCGCGTATCGCAAATCGCAAATCGCGTATCGCAAATCGCAAATCGCGTATCGCAAATCGCAAATCGGGATTGCGCCTCTACGACGTTGCGACCTTGCGCCCTGGACTTGCGCCCTGCGACCTGCGACTCTGCGCCCTGCGGCCTGCCTTACGGCCTGTAGTTCTTCATCACCAGCGGCAGGTAGATGTAGTAGCGCCGCGCGGTGGCGAAGGAGGCCTGGGCCGAACCGCTCCCGGCGTTGTCCGACCGGTAATAAGCGGTGTTGATGACGGTCTGGTTGTAGAGGGACGGGTCGGTGCCCAAGGTGGCGGTGAAGACCAGGGTCACCGAAGCATTACCCGCCAGACCGCCCGTCCAAGTGATGACGCCGTTTTCATAGACTGCGCTACTGGGCTGCACCCATCCGCCGAAGGTCACCGCTGAGGGCAGCGCATCGGTGAGGACAACGCCGAAGGCCTGGCCCCCCCCGCTGTTGGTCAGCGTGACGGTGTAGGTGACCACGCCACCCAACTCCACCCCGGCCTGGGGCTCCACCTCTTTGGTGAGGCGCAGGCCCGGCGCCAGGACGGTGAGGACACCGGCATTTTCTATCTCAAACGGGTCGCCGGGAT
>CAKZOY010000277.1 GCA_937138275.1 uncultured Chloroflexota bacterium | reverse complement strand
GGGGAGAGGGGGGACCAAGGGGGGTGAGGGGGCATTTGCCCGAAACCACTACTCACCGGAGTGACTACCCGATTTACCGCAGGTCGTAGAGAAATACTGCCGCTCCCTGGGTCTCCAACTGGTCCAGCCGCACCCCTTGCTGGTCCAAAAGGGAGAGCAGGAACACCTGTTCGCTGAGGCCGTTAAACGTGTAGATGTGGGAGAACAGAAACCACACGCGGCCCCGGGGCAGGCGGTCCACATCTTCCTGAAGGATGGCGAAATCCCCGTCGGAGGACCGTCCTCTCTGATAAAGGTTCGGGTCGTCCAGGCCGAAGCGGGGCGCGTAATAGGCGAAGACCGGCGCGGCACCGTGGTACACGTATATCCGGTCCCCCTCCTGCCAGTGGTCCCGTATGTACTGGATCGCCGGGCGCACCTCTTCGTTTGTCCAGGGAGTGCGGAGGACGGTCAGGGAACGGTAGAACGGATGGAGGAGCAGGAGCCCCACCCACAGTACGCCGATCAGGCGGGAATGGGCGGAAAGGATTCGGTAGACGGTTTCTCCCCCCAGAGCAACCAGCAGAAACACCGGGGGCACGGCAAAGAGCATCACCCGAATGTACAGGGGGTAGAGTTTCAGCATAGAGGCGACGGTCGCGCCGATCAGCGGCAGGAGGAGGGCCAGGGCCAGCGGACGGCGCCCGGACCGCCAGAGGGCGATCCCCCCTACCAGCCAGGCGAACGTCGCCAGGCCGTAGAACGGCAGTCCTCCGGCAAAGACCAGGAAGTCAAACCACGCCTGGAGATACCAGTAGAGGTCGGTCAGCGAACGAGGTGGGAATGGGGCGAAGAAGTCGCGCCAGAATGTGCGCAGGAATTCGTCTCTTAAGCCGACCCGAAGGACAGCACCATACAGCCCGATCAGGCTGACTCCCCAGATCAGGAGCGGGATGCTCCGGCTCAGGGCGAGGCGGAACTGCCGCCGCGCCACCGGCCCGACCAGCATCGCCACGCCGAGTCCTCCCAGGACAAAGGTGGCCGGATAGGAGAACCAGGGCAACAACGCGCCCAGGAGACCGGTGAGGATGAGGCGCTGGCAGGACGGTTGACCGTCCTCCAGACCTTCTATCAGCGGCAGGGCCAGCGCGAAGGCGGCGATTGCGGCCAGCGCGTCGGTGGCGTACGGTTTGACTTCGGAGGCGTAGTAGATGAGCGGTTGCGACCATCCCAGCATCGCGGTGGCGATCCAGGCGCCGGTGGGTCCTGCGATCCGCCGGGCGACCCGGTAGACCAGGGGCAGAGAGAGGATGCTCCCGATCAGGGGCACCAGTCGCAATACCATTTCGCTATCCCCCCAGAGGGAGACAGCCAGTTTGACCGCCCAGAGGAAGAGCGGCGGCGCGACCTGGTGGTTATCCAGCGGGCGCAGCAGGCCTCCGAAATCCCGGTGCAGGATGTTCAGCGCCAGGTACGCCTCGTCCAGCCAGAGAGAACGGTTGCTCAGATACTGCGCCAGCCGGGCAGCGACCGCCAGGAGGATGGTCGCCAGCAGCGCAGCGAGAGACCAGAGATGAGTTTTTCGGTCGTTCAGGAATCGGGATGTCACGGCTCGCAGACACGAAAAAAAGGTTTTGCGGCAAGAGGCATCCTTGCCGCAAAACCCGATTCTACCCCCGTTTGCCGAAAAGGCAAAGGGGCTGCTACCGGATTTCGTAGACCACCTGGACGCTGACGCTGACGGTAAAGGCGCCGGGCGTAATGGAGGGCGCGGCCACGCCGCCACCGCCCATCCCTATATCCATCCGCGCCACGGGAACTACCGGATATGCGCCACCGCTTTCCGATACCAGAACAGGCTTGCCCAGGGAGATGCCCAGTACCTGCGCCATTTGCTGCGCCTGGGCCTTTGCGTTCTCCAGCGCTTTCTGCCGCGCCTGCTGGATCAGCGCGTCGGGGTTCTCCACGGTAAAGTTGACGCCGGAGATGGAATTCGCCCCGGCCTCCACCACGGCGGCCAGCAGTTTCCCCGTCTTGCTCAGGTCCCGCAGCGTCGCCGTCACGAAGTGGGAGACGTGATAGACCACCTGCCCGGTGGGTTGCCCCGTCTGGGGGTCGTAGATGGTTTCCACCCAGACGCTGTAACTGGAAGTCTGGACGTCTTTCTCCTCCACACCCAGTTCCCGGGCGGCCTGGATGGCGCGGTTGATCTTCTGAGCCGCCTCGTCCACCAGAGTGGCGGGATTGTCCCCCCGCAGGTCCACACCGAAGGTGATCTGGGCGATCTCCGGTTCGGCGCTAACCGTCCCGGTGCCGGTAGAAACCAGCCCCTCGGTGATCGTTCCGCCTGATGAATAGACCACCCCGCCTCCTCCCAGGGAACGGGCCGGTTCCCCGGCCGCAAGGGTGGGGGCGGTTCCCGTCTGTCCGCAGGCCGTCAGGGCTAAAAGGCTCAGGGCGATCAGGGCAATGAGCCAGAATTTGGATCGCATTGTTTCTCCTCCTGCAAGAATTTGGATTCATTATCTACGACGTCCGGATGAGGGATTTGGTTCCCCCCCGCTCGGCCGGAAAAGAGAAGGGGGTTGAGGCGGCGAAAATGCCGCCGCAACCCCCTTCTCAACCTGGGGCGCGAGTCTGTCACAATTGGGGCGCGTTACAGAGGTTGTCCGCTTGCTGAAGCAGGCGCAACCCCTCCAGGCGGAGGAGTTCCGGCAGGATGGCCCGGTAGACGGTGCAGTAGGGGGAGGGGCGGTCCTCCCGCCCGGCCGTGCGGCGGGCCGTGAGGGGGCACCCTCCCGCGCAGACGTACCGCCAGAGGCATTCCCGACAGTCCTCTTTCTCCTCCACCGGCGGGTTGCGGAAACCGTCCCCCGCCGACCGGACTTTCGCCATCGGGTCCGGGTCCCACACCGTCCCCACCGTCCGCGATATGTCCATATGGCACCGGGCCACCCGCCCTCGCGGGTCCACGACCAAGTAGGAATGGCCTGCCCCGCAGGGGTAGCGATGAGGGCCACTCAGGTCGCAGCGGTCTAGC
>CAKZOY010000276.1 GCA_937138275.1 uncultured Chloroflexota bacterium | reverse complement strand
ATCCGCCAGCAGATGGCCGAACTGCAGCGCTGGTACGAGGTAACCTTAGGCCGCGAGGGTCGGGTCATAGAACTCAAGCGCGAGGTGAACGAACTCCTGCGCTGCCTGGGGGAGCCGATCCGCTACCCCAGCGCGGAGGAGTAAAGGAGGTTCCGATGATCTCCCAACTCATTCGCCAGAGCGCGGATGCTCTGGCCGAAGCGATCGTTGCCTGGCAGTACAAATTGCAGCCCGAAATCTGGCAGCCGTATGGCGCGCCCGGCCGCGTCAAGAGCGTGCGCGATGCCCGCTACCACCTGGATTATCTGGCCGAGGCGCTGGACGCCGAGGACCCCTCTCTGTTCACTGCCTACCTGGCCTGGGTCAAGGTGCTCTTCAACGGACTGGGTTTCCCGGAGACAGTCCTGCCGGTCACCATGGAATGCACCCGCCAGGTGCTGGCGGAACAGTTCCCCACGGAGGTCTGCGCTCCGGCGCTGGCGCTGATAGACGCCGGTCTGCGGAGCCTGACCGAAATGCCCGCCACCCTGCCCACCTACCTCGCCGGCGATACCCCTCTGGACCACCTGGCGCGCGCCTATCTGGATGCGTTGCTGGCCGGCGACCGCCGCACCGCCAGCCAGATGATCCTGGAGGCCGTAGAACAGGGAACGCCGGTGAAAGAAATCTACCTTCGGGTGTTCCAGCCTGTCCAGCACGAAATCGGTCGGCTGTGGCAGACCAACGGGATCAGCGTGGCGCAGGAGCATTTCTGCACCGCGGCCACCCAACTGGTTATGTCCCAACTCTACCCGTACATCTTCACCGGCGAACGCAAGGACCGACAACTGGTGGCGGCCTGCGAGAGCGGGGAACTACACGAAATCGGCGCCCGCATAGTGACCGACTTCTTTGAAATGGAAGGCTGGGACACCTATTTCCTGGGCGCCAACACCCCGATGGAGAGCATCCTGCGGGAAGCAGAGCGGCGCCGCGCCGACCTCCTGGCGGTGTCGTGCACCATGACCTTTCACATCGGGCAGGTACGGGAATTGATCGCGGCGGCGCGAGCGCGCGGGATGCAGGTACGGATACTGGTGGGGGGCTATCCGTTCAACATCGCCGGAAACCTCTGGCAGAGCGTCGGCGCCGATGGCTACGCCCCCGATGCCCAGCAGGCAATTCGCGTTGCGGAGGAACTGCTGGCATGATGGAGCCCCCGGATCGCGGCCTGGCGCTATTGTGCGACCCAGCGGGCATAATCCAGCAGGTCCTGCGCAATGACCTGGGCGTTACCGACGCAATCCCGGGAAGGCTGTTTTTCCGCCTGGTGGACCCCGGCAGCCGGGCCAAGGCTCTGGACTTTCTCGTTCACATCAAGACCCATCAGGCGGCGATAGACTGGGAACTCAACGCCCTGCTGGAAGACGGTCCCGCCACCCTTCACTTCTCCGGCGGGCTGATAGAGGACCATATCCTCATCGTCGCGGCCGGCAACGGTCAGTTGGCAGCCCGGTTATACGATGAGATGATGCGCATCAGCAACGAGCAGGTCAACCTGTTGCGCGCTGCGCTCAAGCAAAGCGCCCGCGACCGGGCCGCCCAGTCCGACCCGGAATCCCAACTCTACGACGAGATCAGCCGTCTGAACAACGAACTGGTCAACATGCAGCGGGAACTGGCAAAAAGAACCGCGGAACTGGAGTGGCTGAATCAGGAGAAAAACTACTTCATCGGCGTGGCCGCCCACGACCTGCGCAATCCGCTGCACACAATTTTGAGTTATAGCGCCTTTCTGCTGGAACAGGAGGCCGATTCCCTCAGCCCGACCCAGCGCGAGTTTCTGGAGATCATCTACAACCGCACCGAATGGATGGCCCGCCTGGTGGATGACCTGCTGGACGTGGCCCGGATTGAAGCGGGGCAACTGGACCTGGACCTGGCTGCCACCGACATCGGCGCACTGGTGGCCCGCAACGTCGCGCTGCATCGGAGGATGGCTGCCGGCAAAGGAGTAGAGATTGACTTGCAAGTGGAACCGTTGCCGCTGGCGATTGTGGATGCAGCGAAGATAGAGCAAATACTGAACAACCTGCTCAGCAACGCGATCAAGTTCTCCCCGCCGGGTAGTCGGGTGGAAGTCCGCCTCTCGGCCGCGGGCGAAGATTTCCGGATTTCGGTACGGGACTACGGACCGGGCATCGCGCCGGAAGATATACCCAAACTATTCCGGCCCTTCCAGCGCGGCAAGCCCGGGACCGCCGGTGAAAAGAGCACCGGCCTGGGGCTGGCAATCGTCAAACGAATTGTAGAAGGTCACGGTGGTCGCCTCTGGGCCGAAAGCACCCCGGGACAGGGCGCAACGTTCTATGTTCAGATTCCCCTTGAGGTGAGATGAACCCAACTGCAAAAATCCTTGTGGTAGAGGACGAACCCCCGATCCTCAAAGCCACCTGCCGGCTCCTGGAGGATGCCGGTTACCAGACCCTCGGCGTGCGGACCGGCACGGAGGCCCTGGAAATGGCGCGCCAGCACCGCCCCGACCTGATCCTGCTGGACGTGAACCTGCCGGATATGCTGGGACTGGAAGTCTGCCAGCAGATCAGGGCAGACCCTGCTCTGAAAGCCACCTACATCATCATTCTCTCCGGCACCCGAACAGACAGCGAAAGCCAGGCCCTGGGTCTGGAGATGGGAGCGGATGGCTATATCGCTCGTCCGGTCACCAACCGCGAACTCCTGGCCCGCGTCCAGGCAATGCTGCGCATCCGGCAGGCGGAGATGGCGCTGCGGGCCGAGAAAGCCTGGTCCGAAACCCTTATCAACTCTGCCCAGAGCATCATCGTCGGATTGGGGGAGCATTCCCGAATTCTCTTCTTCAACAAATTCGCAGAACAACTGACGGGATATGCCGCGGAGGAAGTCCTCGGCAAGGAGTGGATTGAAACCTTCATCCCCCCAGAGCAGCGGGAGGAATTATACGCAGTCTGGGAGGGAGTGGTCCGGAATCGGTGCATTGACCACCATTACGAGAACCTCATCCTGACCCGATCCGGCGAGCGGCGACTGATCCGCTGGAGCAATACGGTCCTGACCGAGGACGGTCAGTTCCGGATGGTGCTCTCTATCGGTGAAGACATCACGGAGCATCGGCGGAGGGAGGAGGAAATCCAGCGTCTCTGGCAGCAATCGGAAGAGGCGCGGCGGGCCCTGCTGAGCATCCTGGAAGACCAGCGGCGGGTGGAGGAGGCACTGCGGCGGCGCACGCGCATCCTGGAATTGCTGAACCAGGCCGCCCAGGCCTTCAGTTCCACCCTGGACCTGGACCGGGTACTCACATCCGTCCTGGATGCGGCATGCCGGTTGATGGATGTGACGGCTGCTTCTATCTGGATGCTGGAACCGGAGACGGGGGAACTGGTCTGCCATCAGGCCACAGGGCCGGGGCGCGATAAAGTTCTGGGCTGGCGACTAGCGCCGGGGGTAGGGATTGCCGGCTGGGTAGCGCAACACGGCAAAAGCCTCATCGTGGCCGATGCGCTCACCGACGAACGTCACTTTCCGGGGGTGGACGAGGAGACCGGCATCCCGATGCGCTCCATTATCAGCATCCCCCTGCGTACCCGAGAGGCCGTCATCGGTGTCCTGCAGATTGTGGACCCCGCGGCGGATCGTTTCAGCCCGGCCGACCTGCAACTGCTGGAGCCGCTGGCCACCTCGGCGGCCATCGCCATAGAAAATGCCCGATTGTTCCACCAGGCGCAGCAAGAAATCGCCGAACGGAAGCGGGCCGAGGAGACCATTCGCCAGTATGCGGCCCAACTGGAGGCAGTCCGTCAGAGCGGGCTGGAATTGACTGCCCAACTGGACCTGGACACCCTGCTCCACTCCATCGTCCGGCGGGCCGTGGAACTGGCGGGGGGAAACGCCGGCGGCCTCTATCTCTACCACCCCGATCAGGATGCGCTGAAGTGGGTCGTCTCCATGGGCCCGCATCAGCCTCCGGTGGGCACCCTGTTGCGCCCTGGAGAA
>CAKZOY010000275.1 GCA_937138275.1 uncultured Chloroflexota bacterium | reverse complement strand
ACGGCCACGCCCACCCGCACACCGACTCACACGCCCACCTCTACACCGACTGCTACGCCAACGGCCACGCCCACCCGCACACCGACTCACACGCCCACCTCTACACCGACTGCTACGCCAACGGCCACGCCCACCCGCACACCGACTCACACGCCCACCTCTACACCGACTGCTACGCCAACGGCCACGCCCACCCACACGCCGACGCCTGTCGCTTTCCCGTTGCGCGCCGCGGCCGGCAACGGCAAGGTGAGCCTGGGATGGGACGCGCCGGTTCCCCCGCCGGAAATATATTCGGTGTACCGTGCCAATGGGGGGCCGTTCCAGCACATTACCGAGACCACCAAAACTGCATATCTGGATGCGGGGTTGGTTAACGGCACAGTATACACTTACTATGTGGAGGCCCTGGTCGGCGCTCAGGTCATCGGCATCAGCAATCTGGTTCAGGTACAGCCGTACGATACCGACCCGTATACCACCACTACCGATGTAACCTGCAATCCCTCCAATCCGAATTGCGACCTGGCGGGAGGTCCTCCCGATGGGCAGGTACTGGACCTGGACCCCGGTGAGGCCGTCATTCTGGATTTCGGGGAAGGTACCGGGATTATAGACGGGGAAGGCCCCGATATGGTTTTCTACGAATGGCCCAATCCACCGGGCATCCATCTGGACTTTATTATCATTGAAATATCCGCCGATGGGACAAACTGGTACACCGTATTTGCCTGGGATGGAACCCTCGGCGGGGTAGAGGGGACGAACATAGATAGTTATGCTACCGATGGGGACGGTGAAATGGACAACGAACAAATTCCGCAGGGCGCTTTGTATCCGTATCCGGGTACGGGAATCACCATAGACATCGGCCGCTGGGCTCCGGCGGGGTATTCTTACCGGTACGTCCGGCTGAGATGTCCCGCCAACGGCGGAGACGCCGCGCAGGTGGATGCTGTCCAGCGGCTGCATTAGCACCCCGTGTAAAAATCAGGACGCCCGAACCGCAAAGGCTCTGGCGTCCTGATCGTTGTACCCCAGAGGTGAGGTTTACCCCTTCAGCGCCCCAGCCAGCAATCCTCGCATAAAGAAGCGGCCCAGGAAAATGTAAACCAGCAGGGTGGGCATCGCCGCCAGCAGCGCCCCGGCCATCTGAACGTTCCACTCCACGATATAACTCCCGGCCAGATTATAGAGGGCTACCGTCACCGGGCGGATGGCCGGGTTCTGGGTGAGGATGACCGCGAAGAGGAATTCGTTCCAGATAGAGGTGAACTGCCAGATCATCACGACGGCGAAGGCGGGCATGGAGATGGGAAACAGCACCCAGCGGTAGACCTTGAAGATGTTCGCCCCGTCAATCTTTGCCGCCTCCACCAGTTCGTTGGGCACCGTGGCGTAGTAGTTGCGGAAGATCAGTGTGGTGATGGGGATGCCGTAGACAATGTGGACAAAGGCAAGACCGGCGATAGAGCCATACCCGGGCACCAGCCACTGGAGGGAGGGCGGAATCCCTGCGGCCGCCGCCCAGGCGTTGACCCTCTGCAACACCTGTACCAGCGGGATCAGGATGCTCTGATAAGGGATGAACATCCCGAAGAGCATAATGGGGAACAGAACTTCCGATCCCCGGAAACGCCATTTGGAGAGGACGTAGCCGTTGAGTGAGCCCAGCAGCGATGAAAGGATTGTCGCCGGGATGGTCAGGTAGAGGCTGTTCAGGAAATGGGGCCTCAGTTGCTCAAAGGCGCGCAGGAAACTTTCCAGACTGGGAGCGGAGGGTATGCGCCACATCCCGGCCAGATTGGCCTCCGCATACGGTTTCAGACTGGTCACCACCAGCACATAGACCGGGAGGAGGTAAAATGCGCTGGCTGCCAGCAGGACCAGATAGAAACCGATGCGACTACTGCGTCGGAGCAGCCAGTTTTGTCTCTCTCTCATATCTCTGCCTCCCGTCGGGTGCTGTAGACCAGATACGGGATGACCAGCAGACTGACGGTGACCAGCAGGAAGATGGCAATAGAGGCCCCCTGGGAGTAGTGGTCTCCCTGGAAAGTGGTCTCAAACATAAAGTAGGCCGGCACGTCGGTGGCGAAGCCCGGCCCCTTTTTGCTCATCGCGGCGACCAGGTCAAAAATCTTGAGCGAAATATGGCCCAGGACGATGATGACGCTCAGCGTGACCGGACGAAGCAGGGGAAAGACAATGTGCCGGTAGACTCCCCACTCGCTGGCCCCGTCCACCAGCGCGGCCTCGCGCAACTCCTCCGGAATGCCCCGCAGGCCCGCCAGATACATCGCCATCACATACCCCGACATCTGCCAGGTCGCCGCAATGACGATGGAGATCATCGCAATCGGGATGCCGAAATTGGGGGTGGTCAGAAATCCCAGCCCAATCTGCTGGAGCAATTGCCCTAGTCCGGTGGTGGGCTGGATGTGGAACACGGTGGGGTCGGTGTACCACTTGGACATCGGCAGACCGACGGCATCCAGCAGGACGTTGATGCCGGTCAGGCGGCCAGTGGCCGGGTCACCGGGGGCCAGCAGCCAGCGCCACGTCACCCCGGTGACGATAAACGAAATGGCCATCGGGAAGAGGAAGAGGCTGCGAAAGAAGTTCTCGCCCCGAATGCCCTGGTCCAGCACAATCGCCAGCCCCATGCCCAGGAAAATGCAGGTAGCCAGGAAAAGAGTGGTAAAGACCACGGTGTTGCGGATGTCTATCTGGAAGCGGGGATTGGCGAAGAGTTTGGCGTAGTTGACAAAACCGGCCCATGAGAGATCGGGGCGCAGGCCATCCCAGTTGGAGAGGGAAACCCACCCGGTCCAGGCAATAAAGCCGTAGACGAAAATGGCAATCGCCAGGATGGAAGGAAGGATCAGGAGAATGGAGACAATTCGGTCCCACGATAAACGACGCATAGTGAAACCCGTTGATTAGGGCAAGGCAGCCCTCCCACGGGCTGCCTTGCCGTTCCTGTAGTCGGAGAGGGGGTTACTTGCACACCCCGGCA
>CAKZOY010000274.1 GCA_937138275.1 uncultured Chloroflexota bacterium | reverse complement strand
CCCACCCAGGGACGCCCACCAAGGAGGGCGAGGATCTCCGCCCACAGGCATGCCAGCGCGCCCAGTCCTGGGCCGGAACGGGCGCCAGCAAACCCTGCTGCCAGAGGGGCCAGCAGTAACAGCCACCACTCCGACGGGCTGGTCACTGCAACAGTAGTTGCAGCAAGAACCAGGAAACTGTAAGGGTTCAACCCCCCTGCGGCGATCAGGATGAGAGCGGCTAAGGCATAAGCAGCCAGCAGAGTCATAGAATTGTAGGCCACCGGGAGCGCAAACGCAACCAGGGAGAACACCATGCCGCCGAAGGGGTTGAAAAACCACAGGCCAGCAACAGCAAGGACGATCATCCATTGCCAGGCTGCCGGATAATAAGGCAATGTTTTTATGACGAAATGGGCGAACGCGGCAGCCAGCAGGGCAGTAATCCCGCGCAGGACGGGCGGATATTTTGGAGATTCTGAAAATGTAAGCACAGAACTCTCCTGGTCAAGATATGGATGAAGCAGGATTCCCTGATTTACGGCAAAATGGCAAAGACTCGCGCTGGGAACCCGGACCCGTCTTTCGGCTTGGGGAAGGCCACCACGACCAGCGCCCCGTACTCTGGCACTTTGTCCAGGTTAGTCAGGAGTTCAATCTGAAAATGATCGGTGCTCAGAATGTAGGCCTCCAGGGAGTAATCCCCCCGACTGGTAGCGATGCCGGGATCGGTATCCGTGGTCTCGTGGCCAGAGGCGGTGATTTTGCGTTCTTCATAGAGGTACTTCAGTACTTCCATGCTCCAGCCGGGGTAATGGGCGATTCCCATAGAATAAATCTCCATCAGAGAGGGCTCTTTTCGGGCCGGGGCGCAACCGCTCAATACCCCGATCAGAAAGGAACAAGTACCGGGGAATAGACAGCCCGTTTTTTGTGCATCTGAACCTCCTTGCGGTCCGCATCGCGTCGTACTGGTTGCAGGATCACCCCATTACTTCCCGTAGCGCCTGTTCCAGCGCCGCCCGTTCCCATCCCACCACCTTGCGGCCGTCGGGCAGGATGAAGGTGGGATAGCGGCGGACGCCGTAGCGGAGGCACTTCCACAGACCTTCCAGGGACTGCGGGTCCACCACGCGCACCTGGAGGGACGGCCCAAAGCGCAAACTCAGGCCGTTGATCCAGGTCATCAACTGTTCAAACTCGGCCAGGAATTCCGCCGGGTACTCCCGGAGCATCTCCTGCCGCGCGGTGTCTCCCACCACGTCCCCAGAGAGGGCCTCGCAGGCGAGACAGTGGCGGAACGTCGTCGGGATGGGCATAATGACCTGCAAGCGCGGCATAGGGCAGAACTCCACCGGATGCACCTGATAAGAAACGGGAAGGCGTGCTTTGCCTCAGCCTTCCCCAACCCATGCCTGTTGGATATAAAGGTAGGGCGGGTGGGGGGCCCGCCCTACCGGAGACCCGAACCCGTTCGGAACTACCGGGTCGCTTTGGCCAGTTCCGCCCGATAGCGCCGGATCGCCCCGATACCGTCCGCCACCAGGATGGCCGCCAGCACGAACAGGATCAGGGCCAGAACCCCAATGGTCACCTGGGCCGCGGCCCCCTGCCAGTTCGTCGCCTTGGGGAGCATCATAAAGAAGGCCCGATAGGCGGAAAAGAGCAGGGCCCCCATCGTGGTGATAAACATAAAGATAAACGGCCAGAAGGTCCACTGGTAGTTCTTGGCCTTGGACATCAGCCAGAGGGTGATGAGGAGCAGGGCCAGCGAGGCCATCAACTGGTTGGCCGCACCGAAGACCCCCCAAATCTGGATGAAGGGTACGAACCAGATCAGGAGGACGGTGAAGAGCAGGGCGACCAGGGTGCCAACGTGGACGTTGCGGAGGATGGGGAAGCGATCGCCCAGGGCCTCGGCGCTGGCCACGCGCATGAAGCGCACCACCAGGTGCATGATGGTCAGAGCCATCAGGGTGAGGAAGACGGAGCCGTAGGCCACCCCGAAGCCCTGACCCAGGGCGCGATCCAGTCCCCAGTTATTCAGGAAGACCGAGAGGCCCTTGGAGAAAACGGCAGCCGGCGCACCCGGACCACCGGCGTCCCGATAGCCCTGGAAACTGCCGAACGCGACGGTAGCAGTAAGGAAGGCCACGGCAGCGAAGAACATCTCCAGGAACATCGCCCCGCCGCCGACGTACAGGGCATCCGTCTCCTTCTCCAACTGGCGGGCCGTCCCGGAGGAGGAGACCAGGCTGTGCCAGCCGGAGATGGCGCCGCAGGCAATGGTCACAAAGAGCATCGGCCAGAGCGGCCCGGCCGCTTGCATGAACGACGTGTAGACCGGGAAGTCCCCCATCCCGGGGCGCCCGATCAGCAGCCCAAGGACGCCGCCCAGGATGCCGAAGAGGACGATCCAGAAGGCGACGTAGTTAATCGGCTGCGCCCAGCGCCAGATGGGGAGGACGGCACCCAGGTAGCAGAAGATAAGCACCAGCAGGCTGCCAATGAACCCGGCCCGGGTTACGGCCAGGAAAAGGGTGGGAGATATCGTCTTGCCTTCTACCACCTGCAGCCCATAAAGGGCCGAGAAGAAATTCTTCACTGCTGGCAGCGTCCCCAGCCAGATGCCCACCAGCGCCACGACGACGGTGACCACCGTGGTCAGGATGATATCCTGCTTCCACTTATAGGTCATCTGGCCGGCCAGGAGGCCTGCCAGGGTGACCATAATCACGCCCAGTGGCACTGCCGGATTGGTAAGCAGGACGAAGCCCACCTGGATGCCGAACGCCCCCATAATCATCAGCAGGTAGACGTAGATGAACGCCAGCAGGATGTTGCGGGCGCGCGGGGAGATGAGGCGATAACTGAGGGCGCCGAAGGTCTGTCCCTCCTCCCGGACGCCGACGATGATGCTGCTGTAGTCCTGGACCCAGCCGATGAAGAAGACGCCCAGGATGAGCCACAGGAGCGCCGGGAGCCAGCCCCACTGGACGGCGATAATGGGGCCCAGGATGGGGCCGAGAGCGGCGATGGACTTGAACTGGTAGCCGAAGAGAACGTTGCGGTTGGCGGGGATGAAGTCCACGCCGTCCATATACATCTTGGCAGGCGTGGCTTTGGAGGGGTCGGGCTGGATGATCCGCCGGTCAATGGACTTGGCGTAGACACCGTACCCAACGGCAATAGCAACCAGGGCGAGGATCAATACAACAATCGCATTCATCGCTTTGCCTCCTCCTTACCAATGGGAAAACAGTGGATAAAATATAATAATCGGAATAAGAGGTCGGCACAATGGTGATGTTTTCGCCCCCCAACCACCCCCTTTCGGTGAGATACCTGTCACATCGGTTCCGGCAGGTTCTACCGGTGCCGGTTACAGGTTCGGCCGCCAGTTGCTGAGGATGCTCACCGGCAACCCACACGCAATGCACCCGCCGATCAGCAGGCAAATCACGCCTGCGGCGATGCCCCAGATAAATCCGCCCGCTTTCCGCTCCAGTACCGCCTCTTCGGGCTTCTGGGGGGTTATAGTACACCAGCACTTCGCTTCCCTTCGGGAGGCGAGATGGCGCGGCTTCCGCTTTGGCAGCGTTGTTATAGCCTGCGACTCCCCCAAAAGCAATCCGTTTGCCAATGTACCTCTGTCCCCCGACTTTGTATTCGTACTCTAAGGATAATACCCGTAGGGGGTACGGCGGATCCCCGTCCTTTCATCTTCGTCGTAGTGGGTGGACCGCTACTTCCGCTTTGATGATCCGACCGATGGTACTGGGCCAGGCTTGGCGAATCTCCGCTTTCTTCCGACCGCGGAGGCTGTAGACGATCAGGAAGATGCCCAATCCGGCGAGAGCCAGGACGAACACCCCGCCGCAAGGCAGGGCAAACAATAGAGGCAGAACGTTTCCCCGGTTGTTATTGTCTGATCCGTGTGCCGGTGAGAGACAATGGACAAAGGGGTGTTGATTCTCATAAAGTCGTATTACCCGGTCTTTAACAAAGTCTCACAAAGTCGTATCCCCT
>CAKZOY010000273.1 GCA_937138275.1 uncultured Chloroflexota bacterium | reverse complement strand
TTTTACTTTTTACGTTGTTCCGTTACAGCGGGATGTTCCCGTGTTTTTTCGGCGGGTTGGCGTCCCGCTTGTTGCGCAGCATCTTCAGGGCTTCAATCAGGCGGGGGCGGGTCTCCTGGGGCTCAATGACATCGTCAATGTAGCCGCGGGCGGCGGCCACATAGGGGTTGGCGAACTGCTCGCGGTACTCCCGCACCAGCCGCTCCCGCTCCGCCTCGGGGTCCGCCGCAGCGGCGATCTCCTTCCGGAAGACGATGTTGACCGCGCCCTCGGGCCCCATCACGGCGATCTCCGCCGTGGGCCAGGCGTAGGAGATGTCGCCGCGGATGTGCTTGGAACTCATCACGTCGTAGGCGCCGCCGTAGGCCTTGCGCAGGATGATCGTCACTTTGGGGACGGTCGCCTCGCAGTAGGCCCAGAGCAATTTGGAGCCGTGGATGATGATCCCGCCGTGCTCCTGGCTCACGCCAGGCAGGAAACCGGGGACGTCCACGAAGGTGACGATGGGGATGTTGAAACAGTCGCAGAACTGGACGAATCGGGCCGCCTTGCGGGAAGCGTCTATATCCAGCACGCCCGCCAGCACCAGCGGCTGGTTGGCCACAATGCCCACCGAAAAGCCTCCCAGCCGGGCGAAGCCCACGACGATGTTCTGCGCCCAGTGTTCGTGGACCTCCAGAAACTCCCCGTTGTCCACCACCCGCCGGATGACCTCCTTCACGTCGTAGGGACGGGTGGGGCTTTCGGGGATGATGTGCTTTAATTCCTCGTCCATCCGGTCTTCGGGGTCACCGGTCGGGACAAACGGGGGGTCCTCCATGTTGTTCTGGGGGATGTAGGAGAGGAGTCGGCAGATGAGTTCAAAGCAGTGCTCCTCGTTCTCGGCGGCGAAGTGGGCCACCCCGCTCTTCGTAGCGTGGGTCATCGCCCCGCCCAGTTCCTCAAAGGTCACCTCCTCCCGGGTCACCGCTTTGATGACGTCCGGCCCGGTGATGAACATGTGGCTGGTGTCTTTGACCATCAGGATGAAGTCGGTCATCGCGGGGGAGTAGACGGCGCCTCCAGCGCAGGGGCCCATAATCGCCGAAATCTGCGGGATCACGCCGGAAGCCAGGACGTTGCGGAGGAAGATGTAGGCGTAGCCTGCCAGGGAGACCACCCCTTCCTGGATGCGGGCGCCGCCGGAGTCGTTCAGGCCGATGACCGGCGCGCCGTTCTTCATTGCCAGGTCCATAATCTTGCAGACCTTCTCGGCGTGGACTTCGGAGAGGGAGCCGCCGAAGACGGTGAAATCCTGGGAGAAGATGTAGACCAGGCGGCCGTTGATCGTTCCCCAACCGGTCACCACGGAGTCGCTCAGGTATTTCTGCCGCTCCACCCCAAATCCGGTCGCCCGATGGGTGACGAACATATCCAGTTCGCGGAACGAACCGGGGTCCAGGAGTTTCTCTATTCGCTCCCGGGCAGTGAGTTTCCCCTGGGCGTGCTGGCGGTCAATCCGCTCCTGACCGCCTCCCAGGAGCGCTTGCTGACGCATCTGGCGGAGTTGCGCGATCAGGTCATCAATGGGCATCTTGTCCTCCG
>CAKZOY010000272.1 GCA_937138275.1 uncultured Chloroflexota bacterium | reverse complement strand
CCCACTACCGACTACCGACTCCCCACTACCGACTACCGACTCCCCACTACCGACTACTAACCCACTCCTCCAGCCCCCACCCCCTCCAGTGGCCTCATCCAAATCCTGCGCCAGCGCCCGGACCCGCGCCCGCGCCTCCTCCCCCGCCGCCCCCAGACGCAGTGCCGCTGCCCCGCCGACAACCCGGCAGATACCCTCCACCAGCGTCGCCCAGGGCTTCATCTCCTCCCGGATGATCCCCTGCTGGGCCATCTCCTCCAGCGCCTGAAAAATTCCCGCCCTCAGGTTGAACACCGCCCACCATTCCCCCTGCTCCCCCAGCCCTTTCGCCGCCGTTACCACATCATCCAGCGCTTCCAGCACCGGTTGGGGGTGGATTTGCAGGGCCACTATCATCGCCGCAACGAGGGCTTGCAGGGCTTCGCCGACCTCCCCTCGCGCCCGATGGACGCGGGCCAGCAAGCGGTAGCAGATGACCAGGCTCGGCGCATCGCCCAACGCCTCAAAGACGGAGCGGGCCGCGGAGAGAGCACCCAGCGCCTCGTCCAGACGCCCCTGCTGCAGGTAGACATTGCCCAGGTTGCCCAGCGCCCACGCCTCGCTGTGGCGGTCGCCCAGAGTCCGGAAAACGTCCAGTGCCTGCTCACAATTCCGGACCGCTTCCTCCCAGCGGCCCTGCTGCAGGTTATTTTTTCTCCCCTTTCTCCCCCGCCGCAGCGGGGGAGAAGGGGGTTAGGCGCTAATATCCGCCAACAGGTGATTCCTGGTATCGTGGGGCATTACACCTCCCTGCGGCTGGTGCTGCAGTTATTATAGCCCGAATTGGAGGGTGGGCAAATCGTGGAAAATGGCGGGAGGAAAAATCTCGGGGCGGCCTCCCCCTCACCCCGTCGCCGTGGGCGGAATTCGCCACGATGGCGGGCGGGGGTGATGACGCTCATAGGGGCGGGCAGGGGCTTCGCCCCCGCCCGCCCCGTCATTCTCATCTCATTCCGGCGGGGCGATGACCGGAGCGCCGGGCGGCGGCGTGTGCTCCCGGACCCACTCCTCAAACCATTCCCGGTCCAGCACCTGGATCAAAAGCGCCGCCCGATCCGTCCGCTGGTTCAGAATGTGCCGCAGTTCGGTGATGTGCCGGTAACACTCCTCAAACGCCCGATCCATCTCCTCGGTGGTCAGTTCCCCCGCCTTCCATTTCTCCATCCGGCGGCACATCGGCTCCAGCAGAAGGCGCCATCGGTACTCCCGATAGTCCGCCACCAGTCGGTCTTCCCACCACTGGGATGTCGTCGGAGACGATCCCCTCATACCGCTCCTTTCCCCGGGCCGATCCCTACATCACCAGCGCGTCGGCGACGATGTCCACCGCGCCCTTGATCTCCCAGCCCAGGCCGTAACGTTCGCTCAGGTCGGCCAGTTGGGTCTTGCAGTTCTCGCAGGCCGTGACCACCACCCGGGCACCGGTCCGCTGAATCTGCTCTACCTTCGGCCGCCCGGCCTTTATCCGCACCTCCAGCATATCCGGTTCGGCGATCATCCCGCCGCCTCCGCCACAGCACCAGTTCAACTCCCGCCCGGGGGTCAGTTCCCGAAAGTCGGTGGCGACGGCGCGGATCAGCGCCCGCGGCTCCTCGTAAATCCCGGCGTTCCGGCCCAGGTTGCAGGGGTCGTGGTACGTCAGCGGCATGGTGAACGTGCCCGGCCGGACCCGGATGCGCCCCTCCGCCAGGTACTGGGCGACCAGTTGCACCACGCTCATCCGCTGAATGCCCGCCAGTTCCTCCCCGAACCAGTGGTCAAAGTACTGCAGAAGGGTGCGGGTGGCATGACCACACTCGGCGTAGGCGATGACCTGGACGCCCAGGCGCCGCGCCTCGTCCACAATCCAGTGGGCGACCTGTTTCGCCTTCGGAATGTCGCCGACGAAGTAGGAGTGATTGGTCGCCGTGAAGAGGCTCAGAGTCCAGTTCTCCTTCGCCGCGTGGAAGATTTTCGCCAGCGGGATGATGGCATGCTCGCCGACCACCGGCACGTAGAGCACCCGCGCCCCGGCCTGATCCACCGGAATCCGCAAATCGGGGACGCCCCACTCTTCCCGCAGCCGCCCTTCCAGTTCCCGGACCTGCTCCACGTAGAACTCTTTGAGGGCATCCACAATCTCGCCCTTGCTGAGTTCGGCGTTGCCGATCTCGGCCGTCATCTCCATCCCCAGCCCCTCCTGGAGAAGGGCGTAGCGGCCCGTATTCACCAGAAGGCCCGTATCCAGATGGAAGGGGCAGAAGACGGCACATCGTCGGCAGCCGGTGCACTCCCAGAGCGCGTGGCGGATTTCGGTGACGGTCTGATCGTCTATGCGGCCGGTCTCCCGGTACCAGTCCAGAATTCCCCGACCGTTGCCGCCCTGTTGGAGCAATTTCTTGACCAGCATCATCCGGTAGGCGGGGATGTGGGCGGGATTCCCGGAGGCCACATAGAAATGGCAGGCCTCCACACAGGCCCCACAGCGGACGCAGATATCCGCATAGTACTGTAGCGGTCGGCTGATCCGCTGACGCATCGTCTCTATGAATTTCGTCAGCATCGTCATCCTCCTAACTCCGGGCGACCATCTTGGAGAGCACCGAGCCGATGGTGTGGGTGAACTTACTGAAGGGGAAGTAGACCATCAGCAACTGGGCGAAGGCGAAGTGGTAGATGAACGAAGAGCCGGTGCTGGTGGGAGGCGGTTGCCAGCGGAACGAGGCCAGTCCGGCGAAGAACCGGTGGAGTTCCTCCACCTCCACGTGGTGCAGCAACCGCATGTGGAACCCCGTCAGGGCGATGCTGATGAGCAGGATGAGCGCGAAGAAGTCCTCCGGCACCGAGAGCCACTTCACCGCGCCGCTCAGGCGGCGGGCCAGGAGGTAGAAGAGGGGGATGGTGAAAAGGGTCCCGGCGGTGGTCCCGGCGATGGCGGAGAAGAGATACTGTTCTTCCTTGCCCCACCCCAGCAGTTTCCAGAGAAAGTAGAAGTCGGTGAAGGCCCGGATATGGCCGACCAGGACGAAAAGAAGCCCCAGGTGCATAATAAAGCCCCCGAGCCAGAGGGGCTTGTTCACCCGGAAGAGCCCCTTGAGGGTGAACATGTCCACCAGAGTGTCCAGCAGACGTCCCAGCCGACTCTGCGGGCGCGGGAAAAGGGAGAGATGCGCGGCAACCGGAGGCTTCTTCCACCAGCGGTAGACCCGATAGGCCAGGCCGCCGAAAAAGACGACCACCGCAATGTAGGGGGTAATGTAGTAAAACACGAACGCGAGGAGTTCCATAGACACCTCCGGAGAGATCGCGGGAAACGGGTTTTACGGCAGTTGCCCCGCCGTAAAACCCGCTGACAGTATCGGGATAGCGACGACCCGCTATTTGACCCGGCGGATGTAGAACTTGAAGACGCCGTCGCCCTTCTCCATCCCCAGCAGTTCGTTGCCGGTGCTCTTGCACCAGGCCTGAATGTCGGCGACGGAGCCGGGGTCGGTCGCCAGCACTTCCAGGACCCCGCCGACGGAGACGTTTTTGATCTCCTGGCTGGTCTTGACCACCGGCATCGGGCACTTCAGCCCACGGGCGTCTAAGGTCTTTTCGGGAGAAACATCGGCCATTGTAACCTCCTCAGGTTTTGATTAGACGAACAAAGTAATATGCGACTGGTTCGCTTCGGCGATGTAGGTCGCCGCGCCCACGAAATCGGTGACCTCGTCAATGAGGTCCTCCCGGCGAATGCCCATCACGTCCATACTCATCTCGCAGGCCAGGAGTTTGACCCCCAGGTCCACGGCCATCTGGCGCAGTTCCGGGAGGGTAGTGATGTTGTGCTGCTTCATCATCTTCTTGAACATCCAGCGGCCGATCCCGCCGAAGTTCATCTTGCTGGGGCCGATGCCGTTGATGTCTTTGAGGAAGAGGCTCAACATCCGCTCAAAGAGCGTCCGGCCGGTGGGCTGCTTCTTCTTCAGCGCCTGAAGCCCCCAGAAGGTGAAGAACATCGTGGTCTCTATCCCGCTGGCCGCGGCGGTAGTGGCGATGATGAAGGCCGCCATCACCTTGTCCATATCGCCGCTGAAGACAACGATAGACGCCTTTTTGCCTTCGTGCTCGTTCATGTCGCTCCTCCAATTCGGAATGATGTAGAGTTAGCGCCCGGAGGCGCCCAATTGCTCCGCCAGGTCGGCCTGCAGGGCCAGTTGATCTCTCAGCACATCGCGCAGAAGGTCCAGGGCCCGGATCACCCGTTCATCGGCCAGCGCGTAATAGACGGCTGTCCCCTCCTGGTCCGCGGTCACCAGGCCGCGCTCGCGCAAAATCTTCAGGTGATGGGAGACGGTGGGCTGAGGTACCCCCAGGGCCTCGGCCAGATCGGTCACCCGGCGGGGGCCATCGGCAAGAGCGTAGAGGAGGAGAATCCGCTTCGGGTCCGCAAGCCCCTGGCACACTTGCGCGTGCAGGAGGATGATTTCCTGATGGAGAGAACTGGTTACCGGCATAAAAGCATTTCTTTATTCAAGTATATAGATACGTCAACGATTATACCACAAGTGCGAGAAAATGCAAGTAAACGCTACGGGCCACCCCCGCTTGCCATTCTAACGATGTGTGGTATAATGAGTGCCACCTATCCCCCAAATATGGTGTTTTAGCAAACGCAAAACACCATATATGGTGCTTTCTTAATACAGAAAGGAGCCCGATGCAGTGTCCGTACTGCAGTGCTCAACGGACAAATGTGATTGCCACGGACCATGATGCCCGCGGCGTTCGGCGCCGTCGGGAATGCCCGACATGCAAGCAGCGCTTCACCACGCTGGAGCGGGCCGTCCTGACCACGCCGCTGGTCGTGAAACGAGACGGTCGGCGGGAGGAATTCAGCCGGGAAAAGTTGCTGGCCGGGCTGCGCACTGCCTGCGCCCGACGCCCCATCTCGGCCGACGCGCTGGAACGCCTCGCCGACCGGGTGGAAGAATACATCCGCCAGACGGGAAAGACCGAAGTCCCCAGCAAAATGATCGGCGACCGGGTCATCGCCGAGTTGCGGGAACTGGACCCCGTCTCCTACATCCGCTACGCGATTGTCTATCTGGGACTGGAAGACCTGGCAGCGGTGCGCGCCGAGATCAACCGGCTGCTGGAAGGCGAGGAATCCACTTCTGGTAGCAGCCGGGGATAAACTTCGCAGAAAACCGCCGTTAGAGAATCCGCCCCATCCTCGCCGTAGGGCCGTTTCTTCATAATCTCCCCATCCTCCACTACCCGTTACGGGCTTCGTGAAAGGCATCGGTTGCTCTTTTCACCTGACGGAAAAAATAACGACCGGAATGGACTATTTACAAAGGGGGAACCACTATGAAACACAAAGAATCGCTGGAAACCCGATTTTCACCCAACGCTCTGGAGGTGCTGCGGCGGCGATACCTGCGCCGCGGGCCCGACGGCAAACCCGCCGAAACCGTGGAGGGAATGTTCCGACGGGTCGCCCGCCATATCGCCGCCGTGGAGGCCACCTGGGGCGGCAACGTCCAGGAGGCAGAGGAAGTCTTCTTTGACCTTCTGACCTCGTTGCGTTTCATCCCTAACTCTCCCACCTTCACCGGGGCGGGAACCCCGTTGGGGCAACTGGCGGCCTGCTTTGTCCTGCCCATCAGCGACGACATGGGACGCCGCCACGACGGCATCTTCCAGACTCTCCGCAATATGGC
>CAKZOY010000271.1 GCA_937138275.1 uncultured Chloroflexota bacterium | reverse complement strand
GCGGCGGCTTCGCCGCCGCCCCAAAAACCCCATTTTCATCCCCCCTCCCCGTGCGGCGCGCCGCAATGGGGAGGGGGGTAGGGGGGAGGGGAAACGTCAACCCTCCAGAGGATCGCACCCTTCTGGAAATCACAAGCCAGCTTCAACCCATAGGGGTGGTACGACTTTTTGAGACTTTGCCAGAAGGCCGTGATACGACTTTACGAGATTCAACAATGCAAAGCCAATGGCTGTGTAAGCCCCCGACTCCGACGCTCAAAACCGGTCTCGGGCAACATCCGACGGAAGGCCGACGGGCCACACTGCTCTGGGGCAGGCGAAGACCAACACCCCGCGCGAAGCACCGCCGGGGAAGAGGTAAATTCTCCCTACGCCCTGGTTACAGAGATTCCCCGGGCTCTATCCGCCCCCCTCTATTCACTGGCAAGGCGATGCCAAAGAGAGAACCCTTGCCAATGCCTTCGCTTTCTACCCACACCCGCCCGCCTTGCTCCTGGACGATGCTCTGCACCAGGCTCAACCCCAATCCAGTGCCGGATATGTGTTCCGTTCCCGGCTGACGGGCCCGGTAGAAGTGTTCAAAAACACGAGGGAGAGACTCCGGCGGGATCCCCACACCGGTATCCCGAACGGTGATCTTCACCTCTTCCCCTTCTTCCCAGACGCTTACGGTAATCGCACCGCCCTCAGGTGTGTATTTCACCGCGTTGTCCAGCAGATTCCCGATCGCTCGCACAAGCATTGGGCGGTCCCCCCATACCGGTGGAAGGTCCCGGGAGATCCTCGTCCATAAACGCAACCCTTTCATTTCCGCCTGCCAGCGGTACTCCCCCACAACCTGCTGAACCAGCGCCCCGATATCCAGGGCTTCCTTGCGGCGAACCTCCGGTACTTCAATTCGTTCCAGTTCCAGCAGTTCATCAATGAGGCGCTCCATTGCTTTCAGGTGATGCATCACCCGCTGGGCTAAATCGGCCTGCATCTCCGTGGATGGGGGCATCTCCTCCAGCAGAACCTGGAAGAACCCACCGGCCAGTTGGAGCGGATTGCGGAGGTCATGAGAAGCGATACGGATGATCTGGGACTTTAACTCACTCAACCGGTAGAGCGGGGTGACATCGGCCATCGCTACCACGTAACCCAGTCGTTCTCCGTGGGCACTGGAGAGCAGGGCAATAGAGGTCGCCATAATTCGCTCGTCGCTCAGTACCACCTGAACGCTTTCCCGAACGGTGATTTCCTGCCGACCGATCCGTTCGGCAATACTGACCAGGGATTGATGTTGCACCACATCCGTCAGGAGACGATTCACCACCTCTTGCTCCCGGAAGCCGAGGAGATTTTCCATCGTCCGGTTTGCCAGACGTATCCGGCCCTCCAGGTCTGTCACAACGACCGCGTAGTCCACGCTGTCCAGGATAGCCCGCAGATACTGCTGGCTGGCTTCCACTTCCTGAAACAAGCGGGCGTTTTCCAGCGCAATCCCCGCCTGGTTCGCGATCATGCTCAATGTCTCCACGTCCTCCGGACGAAAAGCGCGGGGTTCGTAACTCTGCACCGAGATCGCCCCGACCGCACGCCCCTTGGAGAGGATCGGCACCGCGATCAGCGATTCCGGATAGCGCCCGGACCCGGTGGTCTCCACATAGATGGGGACTTGTTTGACTTCCTCCAGCGTAGACAGGAAAATCGGCTGACCGCGCGCGATAGTATAGGCAGCCAGATATCGGGAGGGATCGTAGGGCAACCGTTCCGGGGGATACAGCTTACCCTCGTCATAGATAATGGCGTATTCCACCTCATTCCGTTCCGGGTCGTACAGGGTGATCCAGAAATTCGTGGTCTCCATCAACCGGCCGACGCCCTTGTAGATGCGTTGGAGCAGGGCATCCCGTTCCAGCGATGAGCCGATCATTTGCCCAATTTCCCGAATTAAGTCCAGGGTGGTGATCCGGTGTTGTAGCCGGTCCGACACTGAGCGCAATTCCCGCACAATGGCAAGACCCGATAAAAACATAAGAACAAGAAGCAAGGCCGGAATCATCCCAAAATTCGTGAACAACAACGCTCCGAGTACTCCGAAGAGGGCAAAAACCGCTTTGAACAGCGCAACGCGCGGCATAACCTGGAAAAGGAAGAGGGGGAGTGGGGTGCCTCGTAGTATCGCATCTACTGTCATAACAAGAGTGTTCACCGCAACAGTAGTTACGAGAAGCACCATTGCCTGACCTAAAGCAAGCCCATCCACCCGGGTTAATGGAATTTCTCCCCCGACGGCACCGTAGACCTCTCCGCCGATCAGCCCCATCAGGATGTACATCCCGGTCGTGCGGGCGATAAAATTGGGCCCCCTGCGAAAAATCAACGATTCGCTGATCAGAGACTCAATTCCCGCCACCCATGCCGTGGTGACCGGCCCGAATATGAGCAAACAAGCCAGATGAAAGGTGGTCTCTAAAGAAAGGTAAACGTTGCCTGGCATCAGGAAGGCGAACAGGTCCGCGATCAAGCAGAGGGGGACAAAAACCAGAATGGGGAGCCAGGTTGGTGGAGAAGAGAGACGGGTGAAGTAAACCAGCAATCCAACCCCTGCGGCACATAAAATCCAGGAGAATATCGTGAAAAGACGAGGATAACGGATTTGTTCGGCCATATATCACCTGTCCAGGAGCCCGTGGTAACGATGTTGGCCCAATGGACAGATCCCCGCCCCCTTATCGCCGATACGTTGACCAGGAGAGAAGCCACACCTGTTCGTCGTTTGTAACTGTTCAGCCAACGGTTGAAACCGCGCCTGGGAGAGCCCTTTGCGCCGGGCGGCTGCCTGCGCGGTCGCCGGGGCGGCGTCCACGCCGATGGACGCCCGGCGGCAAGCCCTTGAGGGGCAATTTCAATCGCGGAAGGACAATAAATAGCCTGAACAGTTACCTTCGTTAGCTACAGCCTGCTACTCTCTATCTCCCGACGCTTTCCGCCCCAGGACCGAACCATCCGGCGTCAAGTGATTCCAAAGATATTATACATCTTGCCGCCGCCCTTGCAAGTTTGGGCCCTGGGTTGCGGGCTTGCGCAACAATTCGCCCCGCATAGGAAAGAGGCGGGGTGTGGGGTTTGTGGGCGCGCTGCTCCCCTGAAATGATTTGCTGCACAGGCCCTGGGTTAGCGGCATTCCTGTAATGGGGAGATATTTGCAGCGCACCACATAGCAGAGCAGCGCGTCCGGAAAAGGTTAAATCGGCCCTGTGACCCGCTCCATTCCCTCCATCCAGGGGCGCAGGACTTCCGGCACCACGACGGAACCGTCGGCCTGCTGGTAGTTCTCCAGAATGGCGATGACGACGCGCGGGAGGGCCAGGCCCGACCCGTTCAGGGTATGGACGAAGCGGGGACGGGCATCAGGGGCGGGTCGGTAACGGATGTTGGTCCGGCGGGCCTGGAAATCCCCGCAGTTGCTGACCGAACTGACCTCCAGCCACTCGCCACAGCCGGGAGCCCACATCTCAATGTCATAGGTTTTTGCCGCCGTGAAGCCCAGATCGCCGGTGCAAATCTGAACAACCCGGTGGGGGATCTCCAGCAGCCGACAGAGGTCCAGCGCGTGCTCCAGCATCTCCTCCAGCGCGTCGTCGCTGCTCTCCGGCGTGGTGAACTGGTACATCTCCACTTTGTCAAACTGGTGCCCCCGCTTGATGCCGCGCACATCCCGACCGGCGCTCATCTTCTCCCGGCGGAAGCAGGGGGTGTAGGCAACGTACTTCAGGGGGAGATCGTCGGCGGAAAGAATTTCGTCCCGATGGAGGTTGGTCAGAGGGACTTCTGCTGTGGGCACCAGCCAGAGGTCGTCCTCCACATCGCGGTAGAGGTTATCCTCAAACTTGGGCAGTTGTCCGGCCCCTTCCAGGCATTCCCGTTTGACGACGAAGGGAAGGTAGGCCTCGGTGTAACCGTGCTGGCGGGTGTGGACGTGGAGCATCCAGGCAATAAGCGCCCGCTGCAGGAGGGCTCCGGCCCCCCAGAGGACGTAGAACCGGCTGCCCGCCAGTTTGATCCCCCGCTCAAAGTCCAGGATGCCCAGTTCGGGCCCCAGGTCCCAGTGGGGAAGGGGGTCAAACTCAACGGGGCGCGGTGTGCCCCATTGCCGCACGACGACGTTGGCGGACTCATCGGGGCCAATGGGAACGGAGGGATGGGGGATGTTGGGCAGGCGCAGGAGCCAGTCGTCCCGCTCCGCCTCGGCGGCCCGCACCTGCGCTTCCAGTTCGGCAATCTGATCGCCCACCGCGCGCATCCGGGCGATCAGCGTCTCCCGCTGGGCAGGGTCTTTGATCCGGGGAATCTCTTTTGAAGTCCGGTTGCGTTCGGCGCGAAGTTCTTCCACCTGCGTCAGCAGGTCCCGCCACCGGGCGTCGGCCTCCAGCACCCGGTCTACCAGAGCGGGGTCGTCCCGGCGGGCGATCAGGGCCTGCCGAACGGTATCCGGTTCCCGGCGGATGAGGTTGATATCCAGCATGGGGTGGTCGCTCCTGGAATCGCCCGGTTATCCGGCGCTGCCAGATGCTTACTCCCGCGGTCTCAGATGGGGGAAGAGAATAACTTCCCGGATGGATGACCGGTCGGTGAAAAGCATGACCAACCGGTCAATGCCCATACCGAACCCGCCGTTGGGTGGCATCCCGTACATCATCGCCCGGACGTAGTCCTCGTCCATCGGGTGGGCCTCTTCGTCTTCCGCCTTGTATAACTGGCGCATTTCCAGGAAGCGTTGTTCCTGGTCCAGCGGGTCATTCAGTTCGCTGAAGGCGTTGGCGATCTCCATCCCGCCGATGAAGGCCTCAAACCGCTCCACGTGGGTGGGATCGTCGGGCTTCGCCTTCGCCAGCGGCGAGATATCCCGCGGGTAGTCGTAAAGAATGGTGGGCTGAAGGAGGTTCGGCTCCACCAGCCTGCTCAGAAGTTCTTTATCTATCAGTTTCCCCCACGTCTGCCCCGGTTCGGCGGGGATACCGGCCCTGCGCAGAGCCTGGAAGAGCGCATCGGCGGTGGGGTACTGGGTGTAGTCAATGCCACTGGCCTCTAAGATGGCCTCCCGTAAGGTGAGCCGCCGCCAGGGTGGAGCCAGGTCTATGGTATGGCCCTCGTAGGTGATGACGGTCGTTCCCAGCACCTGGCGGGCCACGGTGGAGACCATCTCTTCGCAGAGGTCCATCACCGCCCGGTAATCCAGATAGGCGGCGTAGAATTCCAGCATGGTGAATTCGGGGTTATGCTTAAAGGACACCCCTTCGTTGCGGAAGTCGCGGCCGATTTCGTAGACCCGTTCAAATCCGCCGACCAGGAGCCGTTTGAGATAGAGTTCGTCGGAGATGCGCAGGTAGAGGTCCTGGTTCAGTTGATTGTGGTGGGTGACGAAGGGACGGGCCGCCGCGCCGCCGTAGATGGGCTGGAGGATGGGGGTCTCCACCTCCAGGAATCCCCGCTCGTCCAGGAACTGCCGGATGGCGGCGACCGTGCGGGCGCGGATGCGGAAAATCTCGCGCACTTCGGGGTGAACCGCCAGGTCGGCGTAGCGCTGGCGGTACCGTTCTTCCACGTCGGTAAGGGCGGAGTAGCGCACAACCCGGTCGCCCACCTGTTGCTCCTTGCCCCAGGGGAGGGGACTCAGGGCCTTCGCCAGCATCCGCAGGCGGGTGACCTCCACGGTGATCTCCCCGGTGCGGGTGCGCATCAGGCGGCCCTTCGCCTCCACGAAGTCCCCCAGGTCAAAATCCCGCTCAAAGGCTTCGTAGACCTCTTCGCCCAGGAGGTTGACACGCAGGAGAATCTGGATTTTCCCGCTTTCGTCCTCTACGTGGGCGAAGGTCGCCTTTCCCATCACGCGAATGCTGCGCAGGCGACCAGTAATGGTAACCTCCAGGCCCTCGCCCCCGGCCTCGTAGGCCGCGATGGCCTGCGCGGCGGTGTGGGTCCGTTCCGCCCGCGGCGGGTACGGGTCCCAGCCCCTATCCCGCAGCCGCTGCAGTTTCTCCAGGCGCTGTCGTTCCAGGTCGCTCAGCTCCACAGATGCCCCTCATTGAATTTCCAGGATACGGAAAATCATCGTGCGGGCCGGCGCGTTGACCCGCACCTCGTCGCCCACGCGGTGACCCAGCAGGGCCTTGCCCAGCGGAGACTCGTACGAGATTTTCCCTTCGGAAGGGGAGGCCTCCGCCGGCCCGACGATGTGGTAGACCTCCGGCTGACCGTCGCCTTCTACAACGGTCACCCGGCTGCCCACGTTGACGGTCCCGGAGGGCGCCTCTTCTTCCACTACCTCCGCCGCGCCCAGGAGCATTTCCAGTTCCAGGATGCGCCCTTCCACGAAGGCCTGTTCGTTGCGCGCGGCCTCCAGTTCGGCGTTTTCCAGGATATCTCCGTCGGCGAGGGCTTCGTGCAACCGGCGCGCGACCTCCTGCCGACGCACCGTCCGCAGATACTCCAGTTCCGCTCTCAGGCGTTCGTATCCTTCGCGGGTCAGATAGACAACTTGTTCGGCCATATTGCAGATTTCTCCTGAAATGTTCTTGCGGCCGATAGCAGAGGCCCCCCTGCTACCGGCTCAGATGCGTCGTTTGGGTTTGAGAAGAGAAAGGGGTTTTGCAACAAGCCCCCTGTTGCAAACCCCTTTGTCTTTCCCTCGGGAACGGAAGCAAGACGATGATCCGCTGCGAAGTCTCTGCGGTTGCAAAGTGTATCCGATGTTGGGGGGACAGGTACTGGATGGGCCGTAAAAATCAATGCCCACCCTCCTGTTCGGGACAGAAGAGGGTAGGCTGGATTTCGCAGGCGCGACAGCGCGCCGTATTGGCGGCGCGCTCCCCCCCATATGCGCAACGACTGAGAGGGGAGGTTCCCCTCTCAGCCGCAGGTAGTTATATTATAGCCTACAATGCGAATTTTGTAAAGTGTCCCTGCTGAGGCTTGCGCAGCAATTCGCCCCGCATGGGAAAGGGGTGGGGTGTGGGGTTTGTGGGGGCGGCTTCGCCGCCCCCACAAACCCCGCTTGGCGGATATGAGCGCCCCCTCATCCCCCCAGCCCCCTTCTCCCCCGCCGCGGCGGAGGAGAAGGGGGAGAAAAATAAAGGTTTTGGCGCTGGCGGCCTTCGGCCGCCAGCGCCAAAACCCCTTTCCTCCCCATTCTCTGAACCGCATTTCCCCCCATTGCGACTTCCCCGGAATCCGATATAATGGCTCCTGAATTGCGGGCAACGGGAGCGATCGTTTTATGGCATCTACACCCGATGATTTCTGGTCCGCCCTCTTCTACCCCCGCGCCGTCGCCCTGATTGGGTCGGTGGGGGAGGGGAAACTGGGCTACTACCTGCTCCGGCAGATGCTGGAAGGGGGCTTCCCGCCAGAGCGCCTCGCCGTCGTCAACCCTAAAGGGCAGGGCGCGCAGGGCGTGGCAGGACACCCCTCGGTGGCCGATACCGGCATGCCGGTGGACATGGCCATCGTCGTCACCCCCGCGGCGGCTGTACCGGCGGTGCTGGAGGAATGCGCCCAGAGCGGCGTCCGCGCCGCCGTCGTCATCACCGCCGGGTTCTCCGAAACGGGCAACGTCGCCGGAGAGGAGGCGATCCGGGACGTCGTCCGCCGCACCGGCATCCGCGTCGTCGGCCCCAACTGCGCCGGAATCGTCAACACCCACCACACCCTCTTCCCCACCCTGGAGACCCGTCCCCCGGCGGGCGGGGTCTCCCTGATCGCCCAGAGCGGGGCCGTCGGCGGCGTTTTCCTGGCCTGGGCGAAAGAGCAGGGCCTGGGCGTCGCCAAGTTCGTCAGTTACGGCAACGCCGCCGACTTGAACGAGTGCGACCTGCTCCGCTATCTGGCCGACGACCCCCAGACGCAGGTAGTGGCCCTGTACATTGAAGAAGTGCAGGACGGACGGGCGTTCGGGCGGGCCCTTTCGGCCTGCGCGCGCCGCAAACCCGTCGTCGTCATCAAGGCCGGACGGACCGAGTCGGGCCGACGGGCCACTCTCTCCCACACCGGCTCTATGGCTGGCGCCGACGCCGTCTACGACGCGGCGCTGCGCCAGTGCGGCGCGGTCCGGGCCCACTCCCTGGAGGAGATGCTGGACTTCTGCCTGGGGTATACGGGGCTCCCACCCGTCCGCGGCCGCCGGGTGGTCATCGTCACCAACTCCGGCGGGCCGGGGGTCCTGACGGCCGACCGGGCCGAGGAGGCAGGGCTGGAGGTCGCCGAACCGAGCCCCGCCCTCAAGGAGCGCCTCCTGGCCTTTCTCCCCTCGCACTGTGCCCTCGGCAACCCCATTGACCTGACGGTGGAGGGGACGGAGGAGGGGTACCGGCGGACCCTCGCGGCCGTCCTGGACGAGTACGACGCGGCCATTGCGCTGAACATCGCCCCGGCCTACCTGGACTCCGTCCCGTTGGCCCGCGGGGTGATGGACGCGCTCCGCGGGAGCGACAAGCCCGTGGCGGTATCGTTCCTGCCCGCGGCCATCGTCGCGTCGGCGGTGGAGTACCTGCGGGCGCAAGGGATCCCCAACTTCGCCACCGGCGAGCGCGCGGCCGTGGCGCTGGCCCGTCTGGCTGAATACTACGCCCGTCGGGAGGAAGTCGCGGAGTCTGTTTGGGAAGACGGGGCCCCCGAAGGGGCGCGACCGCTTCCGCCGGAACCGTTCCTGGAGCCCGACGCGATGGCCTGGCTGGCCGAGAACGGCGTCCCGGTGCCGGAATTTCGGGTCGCCCGGACGGCCGACGAGGCGGTGGCAGCGGCCCGCGCCATCGGTTACCCGGTGGTGATGAAGGTCGTCTCCCCGCAGATTCTGCACAAATCCGAATGGGGCGGGGTCATTCTGGGCGTCGCCGACGACGAGGCCGCCCGCGCTGGGTTTGAGCGCCTGGCCCGAATCGGGGCCGAGGGCGAGTTTCGGGGCGCGGTCATCTATCCCTTCATCCGGGACGCCTGGGAAGTGCTGGTGGGGATTTTCCGCGACCCCCAGTTCGGCCCGGTGGTCGTCTTTGGCGCGGGGGGCATCTACACCGAACTGCTGAAGGACGTTGCGATGCGGGTGGCGCCGGTGGGGCGGGAGGAGGCAGCGCGGATGGTCCGGGAGACCCGTATCCATTCCCTGTTGCGGGGAGCGCGCGGCCGTCCCCCCGGCGACCTGGACGCGCTGGCCGACCTGATCGCGCGGGTCTCCCGCCTGCCGCTGGTCTATCCGGAGATCGCCGAGATGGACCTGAACCCGGTCTTCGTCCGGCCGCGGGGGGTGCTGGTGGGGGACGTGCGGGTGATCCGACGATGATCCGGGCGACCTATCCGATTCAGTTGCCGGTCTTTGAGGGGCCGCTGGACCTGCTCCTGCAGTTGATAGAGCGGGAGGAACTGGACATCACCGCCGTCTCGCTGGCGCAGGTGACGGACCAGTATCTGGCGATTGTGGAGGAGATGGGGCGGCGGAGTCTGGCGGACCTGACGGCCTTTTTAATGGTGGCGACGAAACTGGTGCTCATCAAGAGTCGGGTACTATTGCCGGGGTACCGCGCCCGGCAGGAGGAAGACGAGGTCGCCGCCGACCTGATCCGGCAACTGGAGACGTACCGGCTCTACCGGGCGGTGGCGCAGGAACTGGCGCGGCGGGAGGAGCAGGGCTGGCGGGCGTATGTGCGGGTGCGTCCGGGCGACGGGGCGCAACTTCCGGCACCGAACCCCTTTTCGGCCCTCTCCGGGGTGACGCTGGAGGCGCTGCTGGAAGCGGCGCGGGAGGCGCTGCGGGCGCTGCCCGAACCTCCGGTGGAGACGATCATCACCCCGCCCCCGGTAACGGTGGCTGAGCAGATGGCCCGTATCCAGGAACGCTTAGCCCAAACGGGCCGCATCCGCTTTCAGGACGTGCTTTCGGAGAGCGCCAGCCGGGTGGAGGTTATCATCACCCTGCTGGCGGTGCTGGAACTGATCAAGCAGGGGCTGGTGCGGGTCTGGCAGGAGGAATTGTTCGGGCCGATTTTCATCGCCTCGCCGGAGGCGGTATCTTTGAGCGGATGCTCCTCTGGTGCGATGGGGGTTGCAGAGCGGTAAAGCCACCCTGCAACCCCGTATTCCTTTCTATCCGTGGGCGCTTGCTCCCCAAGAGATTCGCTGCACTAGCCCCCTCATGGGCTTGGGCAGCAAATCGTTTCGGGGAAGTGGCGCACCCGCAAAGGGGGAAAGTGGGGTTTGTGGGGGCGGCTTCGCCGCCCCCACAAACCCCACACCCCACCCCTTTCCCATACGGTAAAATAAGGTGGGGCTGGGCAGCCTTTTCCGACGTCGGCAGTTCTCCAGCCCCACCTCCGGTGTCGGTTCAGGCTGGGGCGGTAGGATTCGAACCTACGGATGACGGATCCAAAGTCCGTTGCCTTACCCCTTGGCTACGCCCCAGCGTTGCTTACATCTTACCACATCCCCCTCAAACGCGCAAATACTCCAGAAAAGGGTTTGCGGGGCGGCAAAGCCACCGCAAACTGCCTTGGCTCATGCTCAAAAGTAGTGCACTTTCTCAAGGACACCTTCACCCCTCCCCCTTGCCCCCTCCCCGTTGAGGGCGGACGGATCGTCCGCCCCTACGGCCGCACGGGAAGGAAAGGGCAAGGACAAGCCTCGCCCTTACGGGGGTTTTGGCGCTGGCGGCCGAAGGCCGCCAGCGCCAAAACCCCAAATTTTTCTCCCCCTTCTCCCCCGCTTGCGGGGGAGAAGGGGGCTGGGGGGTTGAGGGGGTGTTACCACCTGCCCAGAGACGATTTCCGCTTATTATGCGAATCACTTGTCCAGCCGGAATATCGCCGGGCGGCCGATGGGAATTCCCCGGTTTTGCGCTGTTGGGATTACCCAGCAATCTGCCATAAAACTGAAATGCACCCGAAAAGGGTTTGCGGGGCGGCGAAGCCGCCCCGCAAACTGTCTCCTACTCCTGTTGCAGGCTCTTTGCCTCCGACGAGCGGGGGTATCAGATATAGCACAACTCCTTCGCCGCCCGCGTCAGTTCGTCCCGGAAATCGGGATGGGCGATGCGAATGAGCGCCTGCGCCCGCTGACGGATGGTCTTGCCGTAGAGGTCGGCGATCCCGTATTCGGTGACGACGTAGTGGACATGGTAGCGGGTGGTGACCACCCCCGCGCCCGGTTTGAGCATCGGCACGATCCGGCTGACCACCGTCCCATCCCGCAGCGTGGTCGTGCTGGGCAGGGCGATGATGGGCACGCCACCCTCGGAGCGGGACGCGCCGTAGATAAAGTCCAGTTGCCCCCCGACGCCGCTGTAGAGTTTGGGGCCGATGGAATCGGCGCAGACCTGGCCCGTCAGGTCCACCTCAATCGCGGAGTTGATGGCGACCTGGCGGTAGTTCTGGGCAATCACGAAGGGGTCATTGACGTATTCGGTGCGCCGCAGTTCAATGATGGGGTTATCGTCCGCCCATTCGTAGAGGCGACGGGTGCCGATCATAAATCCGGCGATGATTTTGCCCGGATGCAGGGTCTTGCGGGCGTTGGTGATAACCCCTGCCTCCACCAGGTCAATCACGCTATCGGAGAAGAGTTCAGTGTGGATGCCCAGGTCCTTCTTGGGATAGAGAAACCGCAGCACCGCGTCGGGGATCTCCCCGATGCCCATCTGCATCGTGGCGCCGTCGGGGATGAGTTCGGCAATGTATTCCGCGATGCGCATGTGGACTTCGGACGGTTCTCCGGTGGTCATCGGCAGTTCCATCAGCGGGTAGTCCACCGGTACGATGTAGTGGATCCGGCTGACGTGGATGAAACTATCCCCCAGACAACGCGGCATATTCGGGTTTACCTCGGCGATGATGATTCTGGCCGATTCCGCTGCCGTCTTGGTCAGGCCGGACTCAATCCCGTAGGAACAGAAGCCGTGCTCGTCCGGCGGGGAGAGATGCACAAAGGCGACGTCCACCGGCAGGATGCCCTTCTGAAAAACCAGCGGGAATTCGGAGAGCAGGACGGGGGTGAAATCGGCCCGCCCTTCCTGAACCGCCCTGCGCACGTTGGGGCCGATGAAGAGGGCGTTGGCCCGGATGTGCTTTTCCATCCCCGGGGCCACGTAGTCGCTGGCCCCGATGGTCAGCGCATGGCAGATTTCCACATTCTCCAGTTCCGGTGCCCGCTGGACCAGCGCCTTCAGGAGGACCTGGGGGACGCTGCAGTTGCCGGTCAGAAAAATGCGGTCACCGGATTTGATGGCTTTGACGGCCTCTTCGGCGGTGGTCACTCTGCTTTCGTAAATCCGACTCCATCCTGTGGGCATGGTTACTCCTTCGGTGCTCCCGCGTTGAAACTGGCAGCCAGGGCCTCGTTGACGATCCGGCCGTCCCGCAGGGCCAGCCCCTGCGCCAGCGCGGGGAGATCGGTCAGCGCCTGGTCTAATCCCGCATCGGCAATATGGCGGATATAGGGCCAGGCCGCGTTGTTGAACGCGTGGGTGGAAGTGCGCGGG
>CAKZOY010000270.1 GCA_937138275.1 uncultured Chloroflexota bacterium | reverse complement strand
GGCATCTCCCCCGACGAGCCCTGGTTGCCGGAAGCGCTGCGCCGGTGGCTCTCCACCTGTCCCGTGGTGCTGAAGCGGTGAACCGAACGGAACACTCACCCCGTCGGCCAAGCCCTGGGCCTGCTTCCAGGTCTATGACGCCCTCTCAGGACATCGGGAATCGGCGGTTACGGCGCGCTATCTCCGCCCCGCTGCCATGGCTTGAGGGCGACGATGCGCGTCGGTTTCTCCACCTGGTTACCCAACCCCACAATATATCCCCTTGACAATTATCTCTTTCTGTAGTACAATCATACCGACCGGTCGGTATGAAATAGTTCCGGAAAGTCCCCAAAGGAGTCTTGTGAGAACCCGAGGAGAGGCCACGCGTGAGCGCATCCTGGCTGCGGCGGAAGAGTGTTTCGCCCGCCAGGGGTACGAAGCGACCAGCGTTGCGGAGATCTGCCAGCAAGCAGGAGTCAGCAAAGGGGCCTTCTTTCACCACTTCCCCACCAAGCAAGAGGTCTTTCTGGAGTTGCTGGAACGCTGGTTGGCAGATTTGGGGGAGAATCTGGCTGCGTTACGGGCCCGAGCCCGCAACGTTCCCGAAGGGCTGATGTGGATGGCCGAAACGGCCCAGCAGGTCTTTGAAATGGCCCGCGGGAAATTGCCCATCTTCCTGGAGTTTCTGAGCCGGGCCGCCCGCGACCCGCGGGTCTGGCAGGCATCCATTTCCCCATACCGCCGCTATCGGGCTTTCTTCACCGGCATGATAGAGGCCGGGATTGCCGAGGGAAGCCTGCGGCGCGTGGACCCAGAAGCGGCGGCCAATGCGTTTCTTTCCATGGCCATCGGGCTGGTACTCCAGGCAACGGTGGACCCGGACGGGGCAAACTGGGGCGCCATCGCCCAGGAAAGCGTCCGTCTGTTCCTGGAAGGCGTTCAGCAGGGGCAGGCGCCATGAAGGTCAAGAGCCAGGAATTGGGAGTATGGGGGGGATATATGGCTCAAACCAGAGTGGAAATCCTTTTGCCCTCGGTCTCCTTGATTATCGCCGCCTACAATGAAGAGGCCTTTATTGAGACGACCCTCACTTCCATCCTGGCCAGCGGTTTTCCTTGCGAGATCATCGTTGTGGACGATGGCTCAACCGATCGGACACCCCAGATACTCAAGCGATTTGGAGAACGCATTCGGGTGGTCACCCATCCGGTGAACCGGGGTAAAGGCGCGGCAATCGCCTCAGGGCTGCAGGAGGCCCAGGGTGAAATCGTGATTTTCTGCGATGCCCACCTGCTGGGCCTGCGACAGCACCACCTGTTGTCGCTTGCGTTCCCTATGATCTACGGCGAAGCAAGAGCCGTGCTGGGGGTTGGCGTACCGGAGAATTTCTCCCTCTCCTTCGTCAATGTTGCCCCCTACCTGCTTCTAAGCGGCATTTTGACCGGTCAACGAGCCTATTATAAAGCGGACTTGCTGCCCCTTATCGGCGAGATGGTAGACCTCGGCTACGGCGTGGAGGTCTTTCTTTTCACCCGATTGCCCCGCGAAAAGACCACTATCATCCTGCTCCCGGGATTGGTCCATCTGACCAAGCCCCAGATGTCATCGTTTCCGGTTGCCACTGCGGGCTATCTGCGGGAATCACTGGAAATTTTGGAGACCGTTGCCCGCATTCAGGGGCTGGTTCCGGAGGAAATGAGAGAACTCCGGCGGAGAGCCACGGCGGTTTTAGCGAAATATATGAAGACCCGGAAGTCCGGAGCAGGCAGAACTCCGTCCTACAGGCACACAGCGCCGTATAACTCGTCCCGGATATCTGGCGAATATGAGTTATCTGAGCAGCACCATGAGGGGGCTTGCGGGCCACACCCGATGGACGCCGTGTAGGGGGTCTCTTTCACCGACCATTGCCTGGGAAAGGAGAGTCAAATGAACGTTCTGTTACTTTATCCTCGCTTCCCCGATACTTTCTGGAGTTTCCGCCACGCGCTGCGGTTCATCCGTAAAGAGTCCTTCGGGCCGCCGCTGGGGCTTCTGACCGTCGCCGCGATGCTGCCCCCGGAGTGGCCGAAGCGGCTGGTGGACCTGAACGTGACCCATCTCCGCCCCAGCGACATAGAGTGGGCAGATATGGTAATGATCAGCGGGATGGGGATTCAGCGGGAGTCCGCCCGTCAGATCATCGCTCGCTGCAAGGCCGCCGGACGGACGGTCGTCGCCGGGGGGCCGCTCTTCACCGAAGAGGCCGACCAGTTTGACGAAGTGGACCACTTTGTCCTCAACGAGGCGGAGGTGACGCTCCCCCGCTTCCTGGCCGACCTGGAGCGGGGAACGCCGCAGAGGGTCTACTGTGCCGATACCTTCGCCGATATGCGTCGGTCGCCGGTGCCGCTCTGGGAACTGGCCGACCTGCGCCGCTACGCGTCGGCCTGTGTCCAGTACTCCCGCGGCTGCCCCTTTGACTGCGAGTTCTGCAACATCACCGCTCTGCTGGGACGGGTACCCCGGACCAAGAGCGCCGAGCAAATCATCGCCGAACTGGACACCCTCTACCGCCTGGGATGGCGGGAGAGCATCTTTTTTGTGGACGACAATCTCATCGGCGACCGTCGGGCAGCGAAGAACGAATTGCTGCCCGCCCTGATCCGCTGGCGAAAGGACAAGGTCGGCTGCCCGTTCAGCACGCAGGTCTCCATCAATCTGGCCGACGATGAGGAACTGCTCCAGATGATGGTGGAGGCCGGGTTCACCGCCGTCTTTGTGGGGATTGAGACGCCCTGCGAGGAGAGCCTGACGGAGTGCCACAAGACGCAGAATCGGGGGCGCGACCTGCTGGAAAGCGTCCGGCGCATTCAGCGGGCCGGTATGCACGTGGAAGGGGGCTTCATCGTCGGCTTTGACAGTGACACTCCCTCCGTTTTCCACCGCCAGATAGAGTTCATCCAGAAAAGCGGCATCGCCGCGGCGATGGTCGGGCTGCTTCAGGCCCCCCACGGGACGAGGCTCTACGAGCGCCTGAAACGGGAGGGGCGGCTGGTGGGGATCCCGTCGGGCAACAACGTGATAGACTTCACCAACATCATCCCCAAGATGGGGCTGGAGGTATTGCGGGACGGCTACCGGGCCCTGCTCCAGCATATCTACTCCCCCGCGGCTTACTACGAACGCGTGCGCACGTTCCTGAAGGAATACCGCCCTCCCCGCATTCGGGTCCATCTGGATAAGGAGACCATCCTGGCCTTTTTCCGTTCCATCTATCACCTGGGCATCCGGGGGGTGGAGCGGGTGCACTACTGGCGGCTGCTGTTCTGGACCCTTTTCCACCGTCCCCGCTCTTTCCCCATGGCGGTGACGCTGGCAATCTACGGCTTCCACTTCCGCCGCATCTGTGAGGAGCAGGTGTTGAGGGTTGCAAAAGAGGTCCATCTGCCCATAAGGGCGCAGGGGACGTTGTAGCGGTTTGGTCCGCTGTTTGTAGTGCGTTACGGCCAAAAGCGGTAGCGCTGCTGAAACGTTCGTAGTGCGCTACGGGGCGAAGCGGAGTAGCGCTACGCCACTCCGCTGCGCTGCGTGGCTGACTACAAACGACGCCAC
>CAKZOY010000269.1 GCA_937138275.1 uncultured Chloroflexota bacterium | reverse complement strand
GGCCGCCAGCGCCAAAACCCATACAAAAATCCCCCTCCCCGCGGGCGCGGCCCAGTGGGGAGGAGAGCGAGGGGGAGGAGCGCACGTATAGCGACGGGATCGTCAATTAATTAGGTAGCATATTACCCGATTAATTTTTCAAGATGCAACACGGCGGGGCGAGGAGGGTCGCCCAAAAAACCTACCCATACGAACCGGGGGAATTTCCCATTACCATATCTTTACGGTCATCGGAGGGCTCCTATGTCCACATTGCTGATTCAAGAGTACCTTGACCGCTACCTGCCCGCGCTGGAAGCGGAAATGCAGGCGGTTGTCATGGCTGCAGAGGAGCAACTCAGCGGTCTCTACGGAATGCTTCGCTATCATATGGGCTGGGAAGACCAGCAGTTCCGCTCACTTCGCGGCCCCCGGCCCACCGGCAAGCGCATCCGGCCGGTCTTCTGCCTCCTCTCCTGCGAGGCGTGTGGTGGGGATTGGGAGCAGGCCCTGCCCGCCGCTGCGGCCGTGGAACTGATCCATAACTTTTCCCTCATCCACGACGACATTGAGGACGGCGACAGCACCCGCCGCGGCCGGCCGACCCTCTGGTCGGTGTGGGGCGTCCCTCAGGCGCTGAACGCGGGCGATACCCTCTTTGCCCTGGCCTACCATGCCCTTTTTCGGTTGCAGGACCGGGGGGTATCTCCGGAGACGGTTCTTACAGCCTTCCAGGTGCTGAATCAGGCCTGCATCCGTCTGACAGAGGGGCAATTCCTGGATTTGCGATTTGAGGGCCAGGACGACGTGTCGGTGGACGACTATATGTTTATGGTGGCCCGCAAGACGGCAGAGTTGATTTCATCCGCTTGCGAACTGGGCGCCCTGGTGGCAGAGGCCCCGCCCGGCCTGCGCCAGAGCCTGCGCCGGTTTGGGTATCACGTCGGCGTCGCCTTCCAGGTACAGGATGATATCCTGGGGGTCTGGGGCGATCCCGAAGTCACAGGGAAGCCGGTCGGCTCCGATGTCCGGCGCGGCAAGAAGACCTTTCCGATCCTTTACGCGATGGATGTGGAACCGTCTTTGAAGGATATTCTCGCCCGCGCCCCCCTATCGGATGAAGACTTCCAGATTGCGATGGATTTGATCTACCGTACCGGTGTTTGCGGAGTCACTCAACGGTGGGTGCTGGAAGAGGCTCAACTGGCCTCTCAGGTCCTCCGGGAAACGGGATTGACCCATCCGGCGGCCGCGGCGCTGGACGAACTGGCCGAGACGCTGGTTTTCCGAACCCGATGAGGTCTACTCTGTATCCGTCGCGGGTCATTTTTGTCGCATTCATCTGCTCGTCTCTCCTCTACCTGTTCGGGTTGGTGTGGCCCTACCGGCTCTTTGCCTACGTCGCGGCTACGCCCATCAGTTTCCCGGAAATCGCTCAGCGGCAACCCCTTCCTGCCATCGCCTTTCTGACCACTTTTCTGGCCCTCTTCGGGTTCTACGCCCTGGTTTACCGGACGTGCCGGGACCATCCCCGGCAAGTCCCGGCCCCCCGGATCCTCCTCTCCGGCCTGACGCTGGCCCTGCTCCTCAGTTTGACCTATCCGGTCGGCGCAGGGGATGTGGTGGACTACGTGACCCACGGGGAGGAACTGTTTTACTTCCGGGAAAACCCACTGGTCACCCCTCCGGGGCATGTGCCCGGCGCGGTCCTGGCCCATTATTCGGCCTACCGGATGGTCCCCTCCAACTACGGCCCCCTCTGGACCTGGATCAGCGGTCTGGTGGTGGGGGTACTGGGACGGGAGAGCCTGGCGCTGGATTTGCTGGGGTTCAAGGGGGTGGCGATCGCGGCCTACCTGGCCCAGGCGCTGCTGGTCTATTGCATCCTGCGCCGCCGCGCCCCCGACCTGGCCCCGGCGGGGCTGGCGTTCTTCGCCTGGAACCCGCTGGTGCTCTACGAATCCGCCGTCAACGGTCACAACGACGTAACGATGATGGCCTTCGCCCTGCTGGGCATTTTCTTCTGGGAGCGGCGCCAACCTCTGGCGATGGTGACGGCGTTGACCCTATCGCTTTTAATCAAAATCCCGATGGCCCCCCTGCTGCCGTTGTTCCTGCTGGCCGCGGCCCGGGAGCGGAACTGGCCGGGGTTCTTTCGCCTGGTTATCCTGGGCGGATTATTGAGCGCTGCCCTTGTCGCTCTGGCATACTTCTCCCTCCCGGACCCGCTGGCCGCGTTGACCAACCTCTCCACCCGCTCCGGCCTCCTCACCCACTCGCTCCCCGCTGTCCTTTCCCTGACGCTCCGGTTGATGGGGATAGACGCAGAGACTGCTGCTACATCGGCTCAGACCGCGGCGCTTGCCGCTTTTGCGATCGCGGCGTCCCTCCAACTGGTACGGACATGGGAACGGCCCGCGGCGGTCCTGCGCTATGCTTTTGACTTGATCCTCTTTCTCCTGCTGTTCGTCACCCCATGGTTTCAGCCCTGGTACGTCACCTGGGCGGTGGCACTGGCGGCGCTCTTCCCCCGTCCGGAAGCGTCGACCCAGGCCGGCCTTTTCAGCCTGACTGTGATGTTCTCCTACGTGGTATACGGATTCGTCTGGTTCTGGATTCCCCGGCAGGCGAACTGGGGGAACACGCTGGGGATTACTCTGATGGCCGTGGCAACAACGTATCTCATTCCCTGGGGGTACACGGCCTGGGTGTGGTTGAAAAGGGGAGACGCAGTTTTGCAACGCTCGCGCCGTCGCAAAAACCTACCCTGACAGCACTTCCCGGTACACGTCCTCTATCCGATCGGCGATGCGGGGCCAGGCGTATCTCTCGGCCCAGCAAGCGGCCCGCTGCCCCATCCGCCGCCGCAACTCCTCATCCATCAGGAGACGCACGATTTTCTCCGCCAGGGCTTCGGCGTCCCGCGCCGGAACCCGGTAGCCGGTCCGACCATGCTGCACCAGATAGGCCAGTCCTCCCACATCCGATGCAATGACCGGCGTCCCACAGGCCATCGCCTCCAGCGCCACCATCCCGAAACTCTCGTAGTCGCTGGGCATCACCACCATCTCCGCCGCCGAGTAGTAATAGGGCAGAATATCCTGGTCCTGCGCGCCCAGAAACATCACCACATCCCGGATGCCCAGTTCCTCTCGCAGCGCCTGCAGACGGAACATCTCACCGTTATCCTCCACCCTGTACGGATTGCCGCCGATAATTGGGACGCACAGCCCACAGATCAGTTCGGGCCGCCGCCGGGCGATCAGGGCGATAGCCCGCAGCAGCGTTTCAATCCCCTTCAGCGGTTCAATCCGTCCCACGAAGAGGATGCTCCGGCAATGCGGGTCCAGGGCGATTTGCTCCTTGGCCTGCACGGCGGGGATGGGGTGAAAGCGTTCCAGGTCCACCCCCGGCGGGATCACCCGGATGCGGGACGGGTCAGCGCCGTACAACTCCACCAGATGCCCCTCTTCCACCGGCGTGGCGGCGATGATCCGGTCGGCGAAGCGGACGATTTCTGCCTCCACCTCCATCCGCAGAGGAGGCTCCCATTCCTGGGGTGTCCGGGCAACGGCGTTTTTCAGATGGCCCAGGGTGTGGAACATGTGGACGATGGGCGCGCCCCACGCCGCGCGCAGTTCCCGGGCCACCCAGCCGGAGAGCCAGTAGTGGCTGTGGATGACATCGTAGCGGATGCCGTCCCTTTCGGCCTGCGCCAGCACCCCCGCCACGAATTCCGGCAGGTGGTCGTACACTTTATGCTTCGGATAGGGCTCTTCGGGACCGGCGGGGATATGGATGACCCGCGCCTCCCGACCCAGCGCAGTGCTGATTCGGGGGACGGTCGGGTTCTGGGAACGGGTGTACACATCCACCAGATGCCCGCGCCGGACCAGTTCCCGGGTCAGGTCCCGGACGTAGACGTTCATCCCCCCGGTCTCTTTGCCGCCGAGGGTTGCCAGCGGACAGGTATGGACGCTGATCTGGGCGATGCGGAGAGGAAATGTCACGAACGTGCTCCGTGTTGCGTAAAACGTAATAAAGTAAAACGTAAGGAACTGCTCCTCCGCTCCCCTGCTCCTCCGCTCCTCCGCTCCCCTGCTCCTCCGC
>CAKZOY010000268.1 GCA_937138275.1 uncultured Chloroflexota bacterium | reverse complement strand
TGCCGGTGCCCTGGAGGAAAAGGAAGTCTCTTTAGGGATGCGCATCATCCGGGGGGATTTTGATGGATAAAATCCGTGCTCTCATCGCTGGGAGGTGAGATGGACTCCTGCATCTTCTGTCGCATCGTCCGAAGAGAAGCTCCGGCCCGCATCATTTACCAGGACGAGGAGGTAACCGCCTTCCACGACGCCCGCCCCCAGGCCCCCGTCCATGTCCTCATCGTCCCCAACCGCCACATCGTCGGCGTGGCCCAGACCCAGATGGAGGATGCCCCACTCCTGGGGAAACTCCTTGTCATCGCCCGGCAACTGGCCGAAGAACTGAAAATCACCGACGGCTACCGGCTGGTGGTGAACAGCGGCCCCCTCTCCGGTCAATCCGTCTTTCACCTCCACGTCCATCTTCTTGGTGGCCGTCCCCTTCGCTGGCCACCGGGCTGATTCCCATCTCTCACCCCTTACGCTTTACGTTTTACTTTTTTACTTTTTACTCCACGGAGGTGCCTATGCTGGTCAGAGACCGAATGACCCCCAATCCGACAACGGTCACCCCCGATACGTCTGTCAAAGATGCGCTGGAACTGATCCGCCGCAAGCGGTTTCGCCATCTGCCCGTGGTGGACGCCAGCGGCAAATTAGTCGGGATCACCACCGAGAAGGACCTGGTCTACGCGTCCCCGAAACCGGAGATGTCGCTCAGCAATTTTGAGATTCAGTACCTTCTGGCGCGGATGACCGTCGGGCAGGTGATGAAGCAGGAAGTTGTCACCGTTTCCCCGGACCTCCCGATTGAGGAGGCGGCCCAGGTGATGATCCAGCACCGGATCGGATGCCTCCCCGTCGTGGAGAACGGAGAACTGGTCGGCATCATCAGCGATACCGACATTTTCCGCGTGTTCGTGGAGGGGCTCGGCGGAGGCCACCCCAGCCTGCGGATCACCGTGGTGATTCCGGAGCAGGTGGGAAGCCTGGCCCGGGTGGTGGACCGTATCGCCTCTATGGGCGGCAACATCCACTCCCTGGGCACGTTCTGGGGCAAGCGCCCCGAAGATCGGGTCATCGCCATCCGGGTGGAGCAATTGGACAAGGACGCACTCATAGAGGCACTCCGACAGGACGGCATCCAGGTCCAGCACGTCTGGGAGCCGTCGGCATAACCGTACCATCCCGCAGGCCAGCCTGGGGGATGAGTACTTTATATCTCCTTCACGAGGTGAACATGACCCGCGAAATGAAGCGCATTCTGGTAACGGGCGCCTGCGGCCAGATCGGCTCCGAACTCACCCTGGCCCTGCGGGAGCGGTACGGCCATGAGAACGTGGTTGCTTCGGACATCCGTACCCCGCCCTGTGCCATTCTCCAGGACTCCGGCTCCTTTGAGTTTCTGGATGTCACCCGGCGGGAGGCGCTGGAAGCAATTGTACGGAAATACCGGATAGATACCATCTACCACCTGGCGGCCATTCTTTCCGCCACCGGGGAGAAAAACCCCCATCTGGCCTGGGGTGTCAACATCAACGGACTGTACAACGTTCTGGAAGTGGCCCGCGAACACGACATAGCGCGGGTGTTTGTCCCCAGTTCCATCGCCGTCTTCGGGCCGGAGACGCCCCGAGACCCGGCTCCCCAGGAGACGGTCCTGCGTCCGACGACGATGTACGGTCTGACCAAGGTGACGGGTGAACTGCTGGGCGCGTACTATGTCCGGCGCTTTGGTCTGGACGTGCGCGGAGTCCGTTATCCGGGGATCATCAGCGCAGAGACCCCGCCCGGCGGCGGCACGACCGACTACGCGGTGGAAATTTTCTACGAGGCGATCCAGCACAAGCGCTACACCTGCTTTGTACGGGAGGATACCGTCCTGCCGATGATGTACATGCCCGACTGTATCCGGGCAGCCATAATGCTGATGGAGGCCGACTTCTCCCGACTCCGGCACCATACCGATTTCAATGTGGCGGGTCTCAGTTTCTCCGCCGGAGAACTGGCTGCCGAAATCAAAAAGCACATCCCGGACTTCGTCTGTGAGTATGCGCCGGATTTCCGCCAGCAGATTGCCGATTCCTGGCCGCGTACGGTAGATGACCGCGCCGCGCGGGAAGAATGGGGCTGGGCGCCCCAGTACGACCTACCGACAATGGTTGCGGACATGCTGGAACAATTGCGCCGCAAATTACAAGCATAAGCCCTGGCTGGCGGTGACCCGGCAGCCCGCAGCCCTTTCCCAGGGAGGTGAACCATGGCTCGTATCGGAAAAATCGTCCTTTTCGCTCTGGTCCTGATTATCCTGGCCGTACTTGGATATCTGGCCCAGAGCCTGGCTATGCTGGGGTGGGACTCGGTCGTGGAATACAAAACGCCGTACCTGACGAACCTGCCCCCGGGGAGCGCGGCCGAACCGCTGGCCCAGCGGGTCATCCTGGTCCTGGTGGACGGCCTGCGGCTGGATGCGTCCCGCGATATGGCTGCCCTGAACGAACTCCGTCGGCAGGGCGCTGACCTCTCGGTGCGGATCGGACAGCCGTCCCTCTCTTATCCGTCCTGGACGGTCATCGCATCGGGCGCGTGGCAGGAGATCAGCGGGGTGACCACCAACTGGTACGAGGGACCGGTCCAGACGGACACCATCTTCCGCAGGGCGCAGGAGGCCGGGATGCCGGCCGTGGTGGTCGGAGGAGGCGGGTGGGACAAACTCTACGGCCCTCATCTCACCGACTGGATCCCCATAAAGGGCCCCGGGGATGAGAGCGCGCCGCCGGAGGAATGGGCCGAGATGGACGCCGAGAGTTTCCGACGGTCCACCGTCGTGCTGAGGGAGCATCGCGAAGGTCTCATCCTCATATACTTTGGCGGCACAGACGAACTGGCCCATAGGTTCGGGGGTACCAGCACCCAGTACCTGGACGAGGTCCGGCGGGTGGACGATTACATTGCCCGTCTGGCCGAACGGCTGGATTGGGAACGGGACGTCCTGATTGTCACCTCCGACCACGGGCATGTGGACATCGGCGGGCACGGTGGATGGGAGCCGGAGGTCCTCCATGTCCCCCTGGTAATGGTGGGGAAGGGCATCCGTCAGGGGGCCTATCCGGAGCGACTGCAGGCGGATATTGCTCCTACCATCGCGGCCCTGCTGGGGCTCCCCATCCCCGTCCACGCCCAGGGCCGCCCGCTGATGGAGGCGCTGGATGCCTCCGCCGAGACCAAGGGCCGGATCGGGCTGAACGCCGGATTGCAACTGGTCGGGTTCTACGATTCCTACGCCCAGACCCTGGGAGTCAGACCGTTCGCCGGAGACGTGCTGAATGCGCATCGGGAGCGGGTCGCCCGGGGGGAGGAGGGGGCACTGGCCCGCCTCTGGGACGACCTGACCGCTCGGGCAACGGCCGCGCGGAACGGGCGATTCTGGCGGGAACGCTTAGGGCGGCTCCCTATCGCCTTGGGGATCGCTCTCTTCCCGCTCCTCTATCTGCTGATATTCCGCGGCCGGAAGCGCCAGATTCTGCTGCCGCTGGCCTTCAGCCTGCTCTACTTTGTCTTCTACAACGCCCTCTTCTTCGGACGCGGATACAACTGGTCGCTCTCGGCGTTCAACTCCGAGGCCCAGATCGAGGCCTTTTTCAACGGGCGCCTGCTGGACGCAGCCCTTTCAACCATTGTGGCAGGGCTGATTCTGGCGCTGATCTCCTGGAAGAAGCCCCCGCTGCAAACCCTGGAGCGGATGACGACCTTCTCCTTCTTCGTGGGCTATTTCCTGCTCCTCCAGGTGGACCTCTTCTACTGGCTGTACAACATCCGTTTCTCGTGGGCGCTCCCGGACCTGAAACTGGGGTTCAAGTACTACCTGGACCTCCTGCAGATGGTGCCGACGGGATTCCTGGCGGTGCTGCTGGCTCTCGGAGGGGTGCTCATCGGTTGGGGAATCCGGAAATGGCGGCAGCCCAGGGTCGTCCCGCCGCCAGAACCTCCGCCCGCTCCAGAAGCGTAGCGCGCGATGAAAAGAAAACGGGCGTGGCGATTGCCACACCCGTTTTTTCTATCCCTGTGGCCCGTAGGGGATTCGAACCCCTGTTTCCGGCTTGAGAGGC
>CAKZOY010000267.1 GCA_937138275.1 uncultured Chloroflexota bacterium | reverse complement strand
ATATACGTGCCGTCCTTCAGGCGGTAGACCAGGGAGGTCTTGCCGACCGCCGGCTGGCCCACGAACAGGATGCGGGCGTCGGCGGAGGATTGGCCGTGGGCGGCGCCCCAGTCGTCGTAGATGGTCGTTGCAAACACGTAGCCTTCGCCGTAGGGATACAGGATTGCCGCGGGCATGCCGTTGGCGGTGCGGGAGAGGAGCGTCTGCGTTCCCTCCGGCAGCGTGGTAAAGTAGCCGTCCACGTGGGCGTCGAGGGTGGCGCGGGAGAAGCCGGAGAGGATGGGATGCCACTCGGAGAGGTAGAGGGAGGCGCGGAAGCACGAGTTGTCCTCGGCCCAGCCGTAGCCGCCCACCTGGCCGCCGGGCAGCGCGGCGTATTCGTAACCGTGCTGTTGGGCGAAAGCGACGATGGCGCCGCCGCGGCGGGTGTATTCTTCGAGGCGGGCGCGGAAACTGGCGCTACCTTCCAGCCCGTACAGGCCGCCGGAGGGGATGAGGAGCACCGGGTATTGGGCGGCGGTGGCGACGGGGTCGAAGTCGGAGCCGATGTAGTCGGCCGGCTCGCCCAACTGCGCCAGCAGCCACCACAGGCCGTGGGCCGCGCCGCGCTGCAGGATCGCCACCCGCGGGGGCATCCGCGCGCCGGCGGGCAGCGCGAGGAATTGGCCGGCGGGGATGGGCGGGCTTTCGGCAGCCGAGGCGTTGTCGTCGGGGTGGTCGTTGCCGGGGTCGGGAGGGTTGATGGCGCAGTAGGAGGGGCCGGGGTTGTGCAGGGTGCGGACGGCGGAGAGGCCGGCGCGGTTGGTGAGGGTGATGGTGGCGGTGGCGCCGACGGGGGGCACTTCCCAGATGGTGCCGTAGTAGACGCGGTCGGATTCGGTCCAGGGGGCGAGGTCGTAGGTGCGCAGCGGGCTGGCGATGGCGGAGAGGGACTTGTAGCCGGCGCCGCCGTCGTAGGCCCAGTAGGCCACCCCCTCCGGCCGGCCGTTCCGGCAGACAAGGGAGAGGTGGAGGGTGGGGAGGGTGGCTTCTACGAGAGGCTCGATAAGGATGAGAGTGCGACCGCCAACCGCAGGCACCTTGAACTTTCCCTTAACGGGGTCATTGCCTTCATCGACAGTACACCCTTCCTTTGGCACCCTTGCCCAGGAGAGAGGAGAGGCTGCTTCCAGGCGGATTGCATAGTTTTCCGGTGCCGTTTGCCAACTCTGGATCACTTTGTCCGACTGGTCACGCAGTTCGGCAGAGACGGCTGCGGACCAGCGAGGAATGGTGATGTCCTGGGCTTGTTCCTTGTTGGCCCACAAAACGGTGACCCGCTTGGAACCATCAGGAGATTCGAACACCAGCCGCGTATAGTTATGGGCGTTCACGAAATCTTTGAAAGCGTTACGTGTGCTGGCAGTCGGCAGCACCGAATCGGTGATGACCAGAGTGGCATTGGATAAATACTGTGTCGCCAGACGGGCCGCCGTGGCGGCCGGGCGCTCCGGCTGCCCAGGTGACGGGCGAAGCCCAAACGCGCGGGGATCGTCGTACATCCTGAAGTGGTAGTTGACCTGCACGCCGGCCACACGGGCGTAGGCGAACTGCTGAAGCACGTAGGAAGCCTGCTGCTCCGGGTCGTTTGCGCAGTACCCTCCACAGACAGGGTTTTGACACAACGCTAACCCACTCTCGGTAACCCAGATGGGCTTGCCTGGGAGCAAGCTCCGGGCATGTTCGGCGATGCTCCAGGTCTGGAAGGGCCATTCATAGGCATGAATGGCGATGGCATCCAGATACTCGAGAGCAAGTGGTGACCGGTAGAGGGCCTCCCAGGCTCTTTGTATCCAACCGCCTGCCTGGTAGAGGTCCTCGTTTGAACTGGGAGCGCCCAGAATGAGATTGACATCCCCTGCCAGTTGCGCTGCTTCTCCGGTTACTTGCACCAGTTGAACGTAATCATCTATCCAGGGTTTTTTGAGCGGGTCCGTCTCTGGATCCGGCGGGGGCGTCCATTGCTGGTCCGGTTCGTTCCATACCTGGTAATCGGTGATGCCATAGGCTCCGAGGTGCTGCATCGTGGCGAAGGCAAAGTTCGCCCAGCGGTTGTCCGGGTTGATGGCGCCGCCTACGACCGCGCTTTGAAAAAGTCCTTCGATCCGGCTTTTGTCTGGATCCGATGCTATGTCGCATTCGGTCTGCTGCTCGTAGATGTCGTCCGTAGAAGGGCGGGGCGGATCCACGTAGGCTTGCGTGCAATCGTAGATGCGCGGAACGCCGTGCAACACGACCAACGGTTTCAGGGACTCCGCGGCGGCAGCGCGGTTCACGTCGAACGCGATGTCGTCCCAGGTCGGGTCGAGATGGCTCATATAGAAGATGCCCTGCCATCCAAACTCTCCCTTTCCTCGACCCCAGGCAGGGTCGTCTTCACGCCACGGCTGTTCAACCCAGAACCATTGGATTGCCCAGCGGTCACGGCGAGCGCCGATGGCGGTGGCTTCGGTGGCGATCCCGTTCCCCTGGATCGGGTCGTTGAGCGAGTTGACCCCCAGTTCCATTGACGGCGGCGCCGAAGGGATCGGCGGCGGTGTGGGAGAGGGAGAGGGTGAGGGGGTGGGAGTAGGTGTTTTGGGCGCACACGCGGAGAGGACGCCCAGAACGACAGGAATCAGCAACAAGCCTCCAACGACGAGGGACGGATGTCGGTTCATCGCCGCCTCCTTCATGCATTAAGGCGTGTATGCGCAGCGGATACCGGTATGGCCTATGTACCAGGGTTGTGTATTCAGCCGGAGAATCAGTCCTTCCTGCGCAATAGAGGTCCCCGGTCCTCTCACTATCCTCTCGCCCTCCCATCCGCTTTCCGGCCCCTGGGGGTTGGCGTAGGGGGATTCCAGGTAGTAGGACGGCGAAAACCAGTCCGCCACCCACTCGTCGGCATTGCCCAGCATATCGTACACGCCGTAGGGGCTGACGTCGCCGGGATGGCTGCCGACCGGTAGCAATTCGACGCCAGGCCTAATGTCAATAATAGCAGCCCGTCCCGGTTCCCATTCGTTTCCCCACGGGTACAAACGCCCATCCGTACCCCGCGCCGCCTTCTCCCACTCCGCCTCCGTGGGCAGCCGCTTGCCCCGCCAGTGGCAATAGGCATACGCCCCCCACCACGAAACGGATATCGGCCGGTCTTCAAAGCCCGGTTGGGCGCGGTAGAGACCGTTGACCATCTCCAGCCACAGGGCTGTGACCCGACCCTCTTCCTCCCAGACACACGGCTGCCCGAAGCAATTGTTGCCCCCCAGCGCATTGAGAAACTCGGCGTACTCGGCCACCGTGACTTCGTACCGGTCAATGTAGTAAGCGTCCAGGTAGACGATGTGCGCCGGACTGCCGATTCGTGCATTGCTGCTTCGTTCACCGCCTATGCCCATAACGAACTCCCCGGCCGGGATGTACACCATCCGGCTCAAGTCTGGCGTCAGCGGCACAGGCGTTGGGAGGATGGAAGTTCGGACGACCTGCTTGCGCCAATCCTGCTCCGGTCCTTTGACGCAGCGAAAGCCGACCAGGCTCTCTTCCAGGTTGTCCGGCTCTCTCGCCGAGCGGTTGGTGGCCGATCCATTGGGGCCTGCCGGTCTATAGGTCAAGCCCGCCGGGCCGCCGCGCACCACCCGTTGCTGGAGTTCAAAATCCAGGAATATGGTCGGGTCTGGCTGACCGGGATAGGGCCCATAAAAGTCGGCCGTCCACTCCAGGGCATTGCCGCCCATATCCAGCGCACCGTAGGGGCTTGCCCCCTCAGGGTAGGACCCCACCGGCCTCAGGTCTTCCACGTCATCGGCTTCGTTGGCCCGGTTCTCGCCCCACTCGTTGCCCCACGGATACCAGCGGCCGTCGGTGCCGCGGGCCGCTTTTTCCCACTCGGCCTCGGTGGGGAGGCGTTTGCCCACCCACTGGCAGTAAGCGTTGGCGTCGTGCCAGGTGACGCCGACCACCGGGTAATCATCGGGCAAGGTATCCAGGGCGGCCACCGGGCGACAGAGACCGGCTTCCACGCAGCGGCGGTAGCGAGCGATGGTGACCTCAAGTTGATCAATGGCAAAGGTATCCAGATATGTTGTCAGTTGGGGGGTTTGATCATAGAGAAAGTTACGGGTATTGAAACGAAAAAAGTCCCTGTTCTGATCCAGGTATTCGGAAACCTGTTGGTGCGTTGAACCCATAATGAACTCTCCGGCGGGCACTTCCACCATCGGCACGTCGTCGTAGCCGGTGGGGGGCACCGGGGTGAAGGTGGGGGTGGGCGAGGGGGTAGGCGTCGGCGATGGCGGGATAGGGCTGGGCGTCGCCGTGGGCGCGGCGCGCATCTGGAGGGCCTGCGGGGGGACGGTCGGCTCGCCGGGGCCGGGGGGCGTGACGGTGGGGAGGTGGCTCCAATCGGAGGTGGCCGGCGGGGTGGCGGCGGTGGGGGTGGGGGATGGAGATGCGGAGACGGGGGACGGGGGAGCAGCGGGACGGAGAAGCAGGAAGGCGGTGAGCAGGAGGGCAAGGACAACGATTGCCAGCAGGGCGTAAAGCCAGGATTTACGTTTCATCGGGCCGGGCTCCTTTCGTCAAAGCGCAAATCGCGCATCGCATATCGCCGGGGGAGCGAAGGCAGCGGCGCGACGATGGGGATTATACCACGTTTGCTTTTTTTAAGTCGGGTCAGGCGGTGACATAGGCCGGGCAGGCGGGAATGAATGACCAATGACCAAATGGGCGTGCCGTCGGCGTGGAGGGTGAC
>CAKZOY010000266.1 GCA_937138275.1 uncultured Chloroflexota bacterium | reverse complement strand
CCTGCGGGGACGCCCCCACCGCGTCGGCGCAGGCCGACGCCCGGCCAGAGGCCCTCCAGAGGCACACTTCCAGTGTGTCTCTTCCGGTGTGCCTCATCTTTGCCCCCACTCTGCGCCCTCTGCGTCTCTGCGGTGAAATTAAAGAACTTCCTCCTCCGGCTGATACGATATCGCGCATCGCGCCCGGTCGGCATACCGCTCCAGCGCCAGTTGGATCAGCCGGTCAATCAATTCGGGATACGGTATCCCGCTGGCCTCCCACAGTTTCGGGTACATACTGATGGCAGTGAACCCCGGGATCGTGTTAATTTCGCTGACAAAAAGTTCCCCGGTCTCCCGGCAGAGCAAAAAGTCCACCCGCGCCATCCCCGCGCAGTCCACCGCCAGGTACGCCCGAATCGCCAGTTCCCGCGCCCGCTCCGCCAGTTCCGGGGGAAGAGGAGCAGGGATAAGCAATTTGGACGCCCGGTCCCCGTCGTCCAGGTACTTGGCAGCGTAACTGTAGAACTCCCGGCTGGGGATAATCTCTCCCGGCACCGACGCGATGGGGTCATCATTGCCCAGTACGCTCACCTCAATTTCCCGCGCCTGGGGGACAGCCGCCTCCACCAGCAACTTCCGGTCGTAGCGGGCTGCGTCTCGCAGCCCCTGCGCCAGTTCCTGCCGGTCCCGGCACCTGTGCACGCCTACGCTGGAGCCCAGATTTGCCGGTTTCGTGAAGACAGGATACCCCAGCGCTTCCTCCACCCGGTCCATCGTCCCTTCGGGGTCTCGCTCCCACTCCTTCCGCTTGACCACGACGTACTTTACCACCGGCAACCCGTGGGCTCGCATCAGGTCCTTGAAAATGGCCTTATCCATCCCCAACGCCGACGCCGTCACCCCCGCGCCGACGTAGGGGATGCCCGCGATGTCCAGCAGTCCCTGCACCGTGCCATCCTCCCCATAAGGGCCGTGCAGAACCGGGAAGACCACGTCCAGTTCCGCCAGCATCGCCCGGGCCAGATGGGGCTCCAGTTCCCTCAGAGAGACCACCCCCCGATAGGACGGGTCTCCCAGGAGCGCCACCGGACTGCTGAGGCTCTCGTCGCCCTGGTTCAGCGCCGCCATCGGGTCTCCGGAACCGAGCCAGCGCCCATCTCGGGTGATGCCGATGGGAATGACCTCGTACTTCTCCGGGTCCATCACCCGCATCACCGAGCGGGCGGAGATCAAACTGATCTCGTGCTCTCCCGACCGCCCTCCAAACAGCACCCCAACCCGGAGTTTATGGGACGCGGATGGACGCGGATGGACGCGGATATTTTGGAAATCGTTATCCATTGGATGGGACGCGGATGGACGCGGATGGACGCGGATATTTTGGAAATCGTTATCCATTGGATGGGACGCGGATGGACGCG
>CAKZOY010000265.1 GCA_937138275.1 uncultured Chloroflexota bacterium | reverse complement strand
CCCTCAAGGGAAGTCAGTGATACGACTTTTTGAGACTTTGTTAAAGACCGGGTGATACAACTTTATGAGAATCAACATGCAGATTGCAAATTGCAGATTAGCGGCCGCGGAGGGTGTCGGTCAGTTCCCGCAGCACCCGCCGTACCCCCGCTACGAAACCGGCGGCCTGGATGGTCGGGGAGACGACATGGTGGCTGACAAATTGTGTCGTCCCCCGGACGGTCGCCAGGGTGTCATTCAGAGTTTGCAACATCGGGCGAATCTCATCTCGCAGCAGTCCCACCAGCGCCTGCACCTGGATGGTCAAGACGATGAGCAGCAGGCCGATGAGGAGCGTCTCAAAGGCAACCAGAATGATGGCCGCGTCCCGCAGCAGGGAGACCACCGCGGCGCCGGGACTCGGTTGTACGGGGGAGCGGTAGGCATCTACGGCCAGAACCACCAGCAGGGCCACCATCCCCACCAGTAGCAGGCCCACCACGACCAGGCTGATGACGAGATTCCGCTTGAGGCGCGTCTCCGCCGGTGTAGGGACTTTCTCCGGTACTTCGGGGTTCGTGCTCATTTCGCTCCTTCCCGTCGTGGATGGGCTGGTTTTAATTATTGTAGCATACCTTCCCAGGGGGCGCAAATAACGCCGCCTCCCAGCACGACCTCCCCGTCGTAGAGCACCAGGTACTGGCCGGGGGTGATGTCCCGCTGAGGATAGGCGAAACGGACATGCAACCGTCCTCCCGGCAAGGGCGTGGCGGTCACGGGCGCCTCCTTGTGCCGGTAGCGAATCTGCGCAGTGGCCGTAAATGGCCCCGATGGCTCCTCCCCGGAGATGTAGTGCATTCGGGCTGCGACGCACTCGCTCTGTCCCAGTTCCTCCGCCCGCCCGACGATGAGGGCGTTCCGCGCCGGATCCATCGCCAGGACGTACAGGGGATACGGAGCCGGCACCCGGATCCCCTTCCGCTGGCCGATCGTATAGTGAATCAGTCCCCGGTGCTCCCCCAGCACCCGGCCCTGGGTGTCCAGAATCGGGCCGGGGCGGACGGCCTCCGGCGCGTGTTCCGCCACGAACCGCCGGTAGTCCCCGTCGGCCAGAAAGCAGACGTCCTGGCTCTCCGGCTGATCCGCCACCGGCAGCCCGCGCTCCCGCGCCAGCGCCCGCACCTGCTCTTTGGTCAGGTCCCCCAACGGGAAGAGGGTATGGGCCAACTGCTCCTGGGTCAGGATGTGCAGGACGTAGGATTGGTCCTTGCGCCGATCCCGTCCCCGGAGCAACTGGTAGCGATTCCCGACCCGGCGGATGCGCGCGTAGTGACCGGTCGCCAGGAAATCGGCGCCCTGCTCCCGCGCCCACTGCATCAGCAGGCCGAAACGAATTTCCCGGTTGCAGGGGATACACGGGTTGGGGGTCCGGGCGGCTGCATACTCGGCGATGAAGGTCTCTACCACCGCGCGGCGGAAGGCCTCCCGGAAATCCAGTTCCAGGAATGGGATGCCCAGTTGGGCGGCGACCGTCCGGGCCCGCTCCACCGCCTCCGGCGTACAGCAGAGGTTATCCCGGCAACCCGCCGCCGGTTCGGCCCACAGGCGCAGCATCACGCCCGTCACCTCATAGCCCCGCTCCACCAGCAGGGCCGCGGCGACGCTGCTATCCACCCCGCCGCTCATCGCCGCGATAACCCGAAACGGACGATTCGCATTCATAGGAAACGAGCGAACACATTTCTCAGCGCTTCCAGGTCTCCTAAACCGTTCTGAAGCACTTCATACACGATTCGCCGATCCACATCCAGATAGTCGCGGACCAGCGCATTGCGAAAACCAATCATCCGAACCCACTTTTCCCCTAACTCCTGGTTGACGTATCCTTTCTCTACCAGAATGGACGGGATGTCGCTGTACCAGTTCACTGTCCCCAGGTTAAGGGCAGCGATGACGTAATTGCCCAAGTCATTGATAGCCTCTATAGCCAGTTGGAGAAAACGCTCCGCACTACCGTAGTGTTCCGGATCGCCAGTAAATTCTTCAAAACTGTATCGTCGTATCCGCTCCAGGATGGCAAGATACTCATCCAGTTATTCAGTCGCTTGCGAATTACCTCTGCCCGTATCATGGAGAATTCTCTCCTTGTATGCCTGGCGCTGGACTTCCAGATAGGGGAGAAAGTCCAGATATTGTCGCACAATGCGGGAATACAGTTCCCCGGGATCAAAATCGTCCGTCTGATAAAGTTGACAATGGCAGATTATAAATTATAATGACAAA
>CAKZOY010000264.1 GCA_937138275.1 uncultured Chloroflexota bacterium | reverse complement strand
TAGTGCGCTACGCAGCGAAGCGGAGTAGCGCCTGCGCCACTCCGCAGCGTCCCGGGGCTCACCACAAACACGCCACTCCGCCGTGGCTTACTATAAACACGCCACTTCGCTATGCTCCGTGGCTTACTACAAACACGCCACTTCGCTATGCTCCGTGGCTTACTACAAACAACCGCCGCTCCCTGGGGCAAAAAAGAGGGTTTGCGGGCGGCGGCGAAGCCGCCGCCCGCAAACCCTTACCGCCGATGACCTACCCCGCCGCCCAGCCCAAACTCTCCAGCCCGATCTCCACCGCATTGCGCAGAAGCGACGGCGAGGTCAGCAGCATCTTCAGATAGGTGAGAGCCGGACCCGGCCGCAGCGCCCAGGCCCGAAAGGCCCGCCGCGCCCAGCGCTCCAGGTCCTCCGCCCGCAAGTGAGGATAGTCCAGCACCGTGGAGCAGTCCATATCTACCTCCTCCCAGCGGACACCGGGACGAAACCAACCCTTCTCCACCACCTCAAAAAACAGCGGCGATCCAGGATACGGCGCGGCGATGTGGAAGAGCGCCAGGTCCAGCGGCAGGCGCAACGACAGGCGAATGGTCTCTTTGATCGTCTCCTCCGTCTCCCCGGGCAGACCGATGATGAAGTAGCCCCAGTTGCGGATGCCCGCCTCCTTAGCCCACCGGAGCGCCTGCGCCACCCGCTCCAGGCGAATGCCCTTCCCGGCCCGGCGCAGGACCTCCTCGCTGCCGGACTCAATCCCCCAAGAGATCATCCAGCAGCCCGCCCGCGCCATCATCTGCAGCATCTCCGGGTCCACGAAATCCACCCGACTGTTGCAGGTCCAGCGAAGGCGCCACTTCCGCTCCAGAATCCCCTCGCAGAGCCCCATTACCTGCTCCCGGCTCACGGTGAACAGGTCGGCGTACATGTGGACGTGGCGAATGCCCAGGCCGACCAGCATCTCCAGTTCGGCCAGGATGTTCTCCGGCGAGCGGAAGCGGACGGACTGCCCGTAGGAGACGTGTTTGATGCAGAAACGGCATCCCCCCGGACACCCCCGGCTGGTGACCACGAAGGTGTACGGACCACCGACCAGCGGGGCGCGGTACTTCTGCAACGGCAGCAGTTCGTGCCGGGGCAACGGCAGGTCGTCCAGATGACGGATAAAGGGCCGGTCGGGGTTGACCACAATCTCGTCGCCGTCGCGCCAGACCAGGCCACGGATGGCAGTGAGTGCCGTCCGGCGTTCCAGCGGGACGACCGTCCAAGCCGGACGCCAGTCCGGGTCGGCGCCGGCGAAGAGGCGCCCAAGGCGGGCGCGGACATCCGGTTCCACCTCGGGCCAGCCCTCCGGGCGCGGCACCTCCGTTGCCAGAGAGTCCAGCGTGTCCACCAGTTCCCGCAGCGTCAACTCCGGCTCCCCGCGCAGGGCGAAATCCAGCGCGGGGAAGGCGCGCATCGTCTCCCGCGGGATGGGGGTGACGTGGGTGCCGAAGGTAATGGTTGTGGCGCCCATGCTGCGGGCCAGAAAGACGCCGTACATGTCGTTGCGCAACGTGGGGGCGGTCACGTGGGTGACGTAGTAGCGGGGCCGTTTCTCCTCCAGCAGCCGCTCAAAATCGGCCCAGTCCATCCGCAGGGCAATGGCGTCCACCACCTCCACGCGCCGGTCGGGGAAGAGCGCGGCCAGTTGGGCCAGGCTGACCTGGGGCCAGATCATCCCCTCGCGGGAGCGGCGCCCCACCCGGTGCTGGCTGCGAATCCAGATGCCGCGATCGGGCGCGGGCGGGTTGACAAAGAGAATGTCCACCGCCCCAGCCTGCCGGGCGGCGATCCCGGCCCGCACCACCTCGTCGGCGTCAGGGAAGGACGGCGGGGGGACGTGCTCCCGCATTCCGGCGCCGCGGTTCACTCCACGCATGGTTGCCCTTCCAGGTCGTGGTTCACCCGAATCTCCCGCTGACTCAACTCCTCCAGGACACGCATGATAACCCAGAACACGGAAAGTTGCAGGCCGGTGAGCATCAGCATGGCCGCGCCCAGGAGGTAGAGCCAGAGCCGCTCTATCGGCCATCCGTTCAGGGAGAGCGCCAGACTTCCCGCCCCGATCGCCAGTCCGACCAGCATCGCCACCAGCCCCATCCAGCCGAAATGGTGCTCCAGGGGACGGTCAAAGACGGGGTTGCCGAAGAGTCCCTGGCGGACAGGCCGTTTGTGGAAGAGGGAGACCAGATAGTTGAAGGTCGCGCCCAGCGAGAAGAGGGTGACTCCGGCAACGGCGGCGAGAGCGGCAATGAAGACGGCGACGACGCCCCCGGGGCCCAAGTAGGTGATGCCGGAGAGCCGCATGCCCACAATCACCGCCCCGATGAGGCCCGTCAGCAAACCCAGCCCCAGGCCGATGCCGCCCAGGATGCGCACCGGGTTGTAGTTAAGCGCGGTCCAGATGATGGTGCGCAGGAAGCGGACGCCGTCCCGCAGCGCGTTCAGTTTGGACCGACCGACCCGTTCTCTGTAGGGGATGGGCACCTCCCGCATGCACACCTGTTCGTGGATGGCGCGGGTGCTCATCACGGGGGTGAAATTCAGGCCGTCGGGCAGGGGGTACAGGCGGGAGAGCATCTCCCGGCGGAGCACCCGCATCCCGCTGGCGCTGTCGCTGACGCGGTGGTTGCCCAGCAAACTGACCAGGGTGGCGAAGATGACATTGCCCACCCGCCGTACCAGGGGCATTTCGCTCTCCGCGCCAGCCATGCGGGAGCCGATGACCAGATCGGCGTTCTCCTCCAGGGCCACCCGGCAGAGGTCGGGAAAATATTCGGGGGGATATGTGCCGTCGGCGTCCAGGAACCCCAGCAGGTCCCCGCGCGCGTGGCTGAAACCGGTCTTCAGGGCAGCCCCATACCCCTTGTTGGTCACGTGACGGATCAGGCGGACTTCGGGATAGCGGGCGGCGATGGCGGTGGTGTTATCGCGGGAACCGTCGTCCACCACAATCAGTTCCATATCCTCCACGCCGACTTCCCGTAGGCGGGACCGGATGGAGAGGGTACGCTCAATAATCTGGGCAATACCGTGCTCTTCGTTATACGCCGGAATCACAATGGAAAGGACGTTCATCTTTTCTACCTCCACAAACGGGGTCGGCCCTCCTGGCGTCTCTCTGGAGGCCGGGTTGGGGGTGTTGGGGGCTCCGCTTTCACCGGAGGCGGGGAGTCGTCCAGTTGGCGGATCACCCGTGCGGGCACGCCCGCAGATAGGGTGCGGGGAGGCACGTTCTTTGTGACGACCGCGCCCGCCCCGACGACGGCCCCGGCGCCGATCTCCACCCCGTCCAGGATAATCGCCCCGGCCCCGATCCAGGCGCCGTCTCCGATACGAACCCCCCGGGCGGTGATGCCCTGCTGCATAATGGGTCGGTCGGGCTCATGGAACAGATGGTCCACCGCCAGAATCTGCACCCGCGGGGCCAGGAGGACGGATTCGCCGATATGGACGCCCCCCTGCCCGCGGATCAGGCAGAACTCACCGATGAAACTGTTGGCGCCCACCCAGATGCCGGAATGGGGCAACCCCCGAAAGTTGTAGACGTGCAGTTCGCTACAGTGCATCACAAATACGTTGTCGCCGATGAAGATGCCCCGGGGACAGGCATGCAGGTAGACCCCGTGGTCCAGATAGACGCGCTTGCCCAGATAGATGTTCGCAGGCTGGCCCAGGCGGACATGGTCTTCAATAATCGGCGGGCCATTGCTATGAAGGATCAACCGGTAGAGCAGCGCACGCATCCCGATGCCCACCAGTCCGGGAACGCCCCGCAGAAAGGCGAACAGGGTCTGCTCTAAGATGTAGCGGACCAGACGGGTGGACTGCCCCCGGATGTAATAACGCAGGGGACCCTCGCGGGCGGCGACGGTCGCCGCGTCCAACTCGCGGGAAATGAGTGTCTCCTGCTCCATACCCTACCGCACTCCCGCCGCGGGAATCGGAATGCGCCCGTATGCCCGTTCTTCCCGAAGAATCGTGCGGACGGCCATGTTCAGGTTCAGGGTGACCCGGAATCCTCGTTCGCCGGCGCGCCAGCAGCGGAGGAGTTCCCGCCCACCCCGGCCGGTCAGCACCAGAAACCGGCGACAGCCCGCCAGATGTCCGGCGACCATATCGCTCTGGGCGTCCCCGATGAGATACGATTGGGAAAGGTCAATGTCCATCTCCATAGATGCCTGGAAAAGGAGTCCCGGCTGCGGCTTGCGGCAGGTGCAGTTTTCGTCGGGGCGATGGGGGCAGTAGAGCACCCGGTCTATCCGCCCACCTGTCGCCTGGACCGCTCTGAGCATCCGGCGGTGAATGTCTTCCACTACCTCTACCGGAACGATGCCCCGATTGATAATGGCCTGGTTGGTGATGACGACAACGAGCAAATCGGTAGTACTCAAGCGGGCCAGGGCATCCAGAGCGCCGGGCAGGAAAAAGAATTCCTCCCAGCGTTTCACATGGTCTTTCCGATTCCGGCAAATCACGCCATCCCGATCAATGAATACAGCCCGTCGCATAGAAATTCCTTGTGGCCCCCATTGGATTTACCAACGCTCCTGCAGAGGACTCTCTTACTTCAACGAGCGGGGGATCCAGAAATCTCTCCCCTGTTGCGCCGAGTAGAAGGTCAAAGAGAGGGGCGGTTCAATGCGCTGCAGGCGTTGACGAAGGGTGGTGGAAGTCAAGTGGCACATGACCATGTGGATATCCTCAATCTGCTCCATGCAGTAGCAGGGAACCACAACCGGCACATCCACCATCCGGCTCAATTGACCGCCGTCAAAGCCGGAGAAACCGATGGTGATCCCCCCGCGCTGACGGGCCAGTTCCACTGCTCGCAAAACGTTGGGGGAATTGCCGCTGCCGCTGAAGGCAACGACCACGTCCCCCCGCGCGATCAGGCCGTTCAGTTGTTCGGCGAAGATGTCCTCATACGCCACATCGTTGCTCCAGGCAGTGATCAGGGGCACATTATCGGTCAGGGCAATCACCCGGAAGCGCGGGCAGCCGGGGACAATGGCCCCTTTCGCCAGGTCGCAGGCGAAATGGGAAGCGGTCGCCGCGCTCCCTCCGTTGCCCAAAGTGAAGACGGTGCTCCCCACATAGTTGGCGCTCAGCAGGACGTCAATCGCCTCGTCCAGCGCCTCCAGGGGGAGACGGCTCAAGACGGACTGTACTTCAGTCAGGTACTGGCAAATTTCTTTCACGACGGACTCCTCGTGTCTCTTCTTGGTTCAACCTTCTGCCAGGACAGGCGAAAGACGTCCTTTTACAGGCGGGCTGAGTCGGTGTTTGCCGTGTGAGAAACAGCCACAAAAGGATAACGAGGCGAGGAGCGGGTCCAGGGAATCCCCTGCATAATCTGGACGCCTTCATTTTCCATGAGAAACGGCCGCCGCTGAAGCCCCAGGGCCGTCAGGGCTTCGGTCACCGCATTCTGATGCTCTGGCGGACAGTAGAGCATCAGGAACCCCCCACCACCGGCGCCGGTTACCTTGCCTCCCAGCACCCCTCTTTCCCGAGCCACCTCGTAGCACTGATCCAGAAGCGGGGTCGTGATTCCCTCGGTCACCCGGCGCTTCTCCAGCCAGGAACGATGGAGCAATTCCCCGAAGGTTCGCAGGTCACCGTTTTCCAGCGCACGACGAATCTCCAGCCCCAGTTCCTTGATCGCCGTCAGACGTTGAATGGTCTCCTTATCCCCCTGCCTGCTGGCCTCCTGCTGCCGTTTCAGGATGGTGGAGGACTGGCGGGAGATGCCGGTGAAGAAGAGCATAATGCCCTGTTCCAGTTCCTGACGGGCCTGGGGCGGCATCCGCAACGGTTCCACCCGTACCTCATCCCGGAGAAACGTGATGCCGTTGAGGCCCCCGAAGGCCGCTGCGTATTGATCCTGCTTGCCTACAGGCATACCCAACTTGTTGATCTCAATGAAGCAGGCCAGTTCAGCCACTTCTCGGGGCCCCAGGTCCAGGCCACACCAGAAGGCCAGCGCTTTGATCATGGAGACCGCTACGCTTCCCGACGAACCGAGACCCGTCCCCGGGGGGACTTGCGAGGCCAGGAAGACCGTCAGCCCATCCCGGATGTTGAAGTAGTAGACAATCGCTTTCGGCAGACTCAGGTCCCCGTTCCAGATCAAATCTTCGCAGATCGGGCGCTGGGTGAAGGAGCGATAGTCGGCGGAGAAAATTTCCACCTCCCCTGGCGGGCCAGGAGTGAGGATGGTATAGACGTAGTAGTTGATCGTCGTGCTGACGACGAACCCCCCATATCGCTCATAGTAGGCGGGGATGTCCGTCCCTCCGCCCCCGAAACTGATCCGTACCGGCGCTCTGGCGATGAGCAGCATGATGTCTCCTTTCGGGCTCAGTAAGCCCCTTTTCCCTGGAGTACTACCCAGATCGTCTGGAACAGGATTTTCAGGTCCAGCCAGATGGTATAGTTCCGGATGTAGTACATATCCAGCCGTACCCGATCCTCATAGGAGAGGTCGGCTCGCCCGCTGATCTGCCAGAGGCCGGTCAGGCCGGGCTTGACAATAAGCAGATTATGCCGCCAGCGACCAAAGCGGGGCAGTTCCGCCGGGGTGATCATCCGGGGTCCCACCAGGCTCATCTCCCCTCGCAGCACATTGAAGAGTTGCGGCAGTTCGTCCAGACTGGTGCGCCGCAGCCACCTCCCAACCCGGGTCACCCGCGGGTCGTTGCGGATTTTCCCCGTCTGCTCCCACTCCGCCTTCAACTCAGGGTGGGATTCCAGATATGCCTCCGCGCCCACGATCATCGTGCGGAACTTGTAGGCATCAAAGATGCGCCCTTTCAATCCCACCACCCGTCGGCGGTAGATGGCTGGTCCTGGCGAGTCCAGCCGGACCAGAAGGGCAATCAGAAGCATCAGCGGCCCCAACAGAAGCAAAAGGGCCGCTGCGCCGACGTAATCCAGCGCCGTCTTCATCCAGGCATCCATCCCGGTGATCCGGGTGCGGTTCAGGCTGAACAGGGGGACAAACCCAACCTCCTGGACCTGAACGCCTGTGGTGAAGAGTTCGTAGAGCCCCGAGGAGAGGCGAATGCGCGGACGGTCTTCCCGGCTCCAGTCCCGGTACAGTTCCAGCAGTTCCTCACGCCGCAGGGCCGTGGGAACGACGATGACCTCCTCCACCTCCAGTTGCTGGATCAGGGTGCCCAGCGCCGATAATCCGTTCCATACGGGAAGGTCGTCTATTGGAGAAGTCACCGGATCCGTTGGGGCCAGGAAGCCCACCACCTCCATTCCGGCCTCGGGCGCGGTCCGCAACTGCGCCGCGACACTCTGCCCTTCATCATTGGTACCCACAATGAGCGTCCGTCGGGTGAATAGCCCGCGACGGCGCAGGTGGTAGATAACCCGGCGGTACAGGAACCGGGCCCCTCCGGTGGTGATGACCGATAGCCCCCAGGCAATCACCAGCCAGCCGCGGGAAATCTCTTCCGGGCCCTGGCGGTCCAGGAACCCGTAGAGGATCATCCCCACCAGCCCGGCAGTGCAGGCATTGAAAACGCTGGCGTACTCCTGAAGACCACCAAACAGATACTCCGGGTGGTAAAGATGGTAGAGGGCAAAAACGGCCAACCAGACCGGGACGGAAATCGCCGTGAGACGGATGTAAAAATCCGGTGATATCGGATTGTAATAGGGAAGCACCTGAAAGCGCAGGTAATAAGCCGCAAAGACGCTGAACACCATACAGAGCACGTCCAGAAGCGGCAGAGGCGTTACGGCCCACCAGATAGACCAGCGACGCTGTGCGGGCCGGATTCTTTCGGAGATCGGTACACTTCTTTCTACCAGAACCTCTTTACGGCTGGCTTCCAAAGATGTCCTCCTCGGTGCATCGGTGCATCCTTCTCTGTGTTCATTGTAGCGATAGTTCGTCAGAGTCTGGTGATGTAGAAATTTAAAATTGTTTAGAGTCGGCCGGAATGCGACAACTTCGGCCGCCCGTTCCTCATCCCCCCAGTTGCCCCAATCTCTAACTGCTTTTTACGAAATTTTTTACTCCAAACCAACCGCCTGCTCTTACAATGAATTTGGGACAGTATGGTTCTGTTTTTCTGTCGGGCGTGGGATATGCGCCCTTGCGCTGAAGGCCGGGATTTCGCAGCAGCGAAGGCACCGCAGGGCCTGCATCTCAGTCCCGTATCCCGAAACTTGATGGGGAGAGGTCATGTCCATAGAAACCCAAGTCCGGCAATATATCTTAGAAAACTTCCTGTTCACCGACGACGAAAACGCCCTCCGGAACGACGCGTCCTTCTTAGAAGAGGGCATCGTAGACTCCACCGGAGTACTGGAACTGGTGATTTTTGTAGAGGAGACCTTTGGAATTGAGGTAGCGGACGAGGAAGTTGTGCCGGAGAACTTTGATTCGGTAGAAAAGTTAGCTCGGTATGTGCGTGCTAAAATCCGGGAGTTCGTGCCCATCCAGATGGAACCCGCCGCGGTTCTGTGAGCAAAGGAGCGAGATTTCACTGCGGAGATGCAGAGTTATCTCCCTCTCTGCGGTGAGTCCCGTTCGTCGGTTGGGGATGGGGATTCAATGGATAGTTGCGTAAAGGGAATATGCTACCTGCAGGGTCCAACCATCGGCGCTGGATTATTGCCTTCGCCGCAGGACTGATGCTTATCATAGTTCTGGCCTGCCAGAACACCCCCGTGCCCACCGCAACCTGGGTTCCGCCCTATCTCCAGGTCTCGGTATGTAGCGGCACGGCACACGCCCGCTGGGCTGGTGCTTCCGACTGGACCCCCTTACAGAACGGCGATCAATTCGTAGTCCATAACCGGGGAGAGATCAGGGTCCAGGGGGAAGCACGACTCTGCCTGGGAGACGGCAGTGTGCTGGAACTCTCCCCCGGCACCCGAATAGAATTGCAAAACCCCAGCGCGTTTCCCCTGCTGGACATTTTGCTTCAGTACGGAGAAATCGTCCTGACCGCTCAGAAAGCCTCCTACCGCATCGGCACCCCGCTCGTCTCTATGACCCTTCTGGAGGTTCCCATCCAGGCCCGGATCCGTCTGACGGAGGGGACGACCCAGGTGAAGGTTGAAGAAGGCGCAATGAACTGCACGGTAGGTGAGGAAATTATCACCCTCATCCCCTGCTGGGAGATGCGAAAGCCAGAAGGGGAAGCCCTCTACATTGGCCAATTTTGCGCCACGCATACTCCTGCTCCTTCACCGACGCCCATCCGGACAACCGCCAGTCCGACGCAGCCCCCCACCGCGTCTCCCACCTCTTTGCCCCCCTCCCCCACTCCTTCACCGACACGCCCGCGCATCCTGAGAACACCCACACCCACCCTGCCCCCTCCCCAGTCTCCCACACCAACGCCCACGCCGGAGGCCCCACCCCCGCCACCGCCGCCTCCGCCCACTCAGCCTCCACCTACCCAGCCGCCACCTCCGCCAACCGATACGCTACCACCTCCGCCAACCAATACACCGGAGCGGCCCACACCGACCCCGGATCGAGGGACACCAGGGCCATGACCCGCATAAATCGCCTCTCCCACCTCTGGATCGCGCTCCTCCTGGCAGTCACAGGCGTAATTTGCATCGCGCTGACGTTCTCCCCCAATGTCAGCGCCCGCCCCGCCGCCCAGGAGGTCGCGCTGGTTATCTCTAAAACCGAAGACCGCGACCCGGTACCCGCCGGAGAATGGCTGGTCTACACGATCACCTATCAGAACCCCGCCACCGAAACGGTAACCGGCGTCATCGTCACCGACACGCTGGACCCCGCCCTCTCGTACCAATCCGCCGATCCCGAACCCGACGGCGGCCTGCCGGGCGCTCCCTACTGGAACATCGGCGAATTGACCCCATCGGCGACCGGAGAAATCGTCTTGACGGTGACCGTTTCCTCCCAACTGCCCAACGGCGCCGTGGTCACCAACACAGCAGTAATCGCCGGTACCGACGCGCCCCCTCAGTCCGTCCAGATCACCACCACGGTCGCCGCGCCCGTCCTACAGATCAGCAAAAAGGACCACCCCGACCCGGTTGTGGCCGGGGCTCCGCTGACCTATACCATCTTCTACACCAACGCCGGAGGCGCTACCGCCTCCGGCGTGAGAATTACCGATGTCCTGGACTCCCGCGTCGTTTACGCAGGTGCCTCCCCATCCCCCAGCGGCGGCACGCCCGGCGCTCCCTACTGGGATATTGGCCCCCTGACCCCTTCCCACTCCGACCAGATTGTCGTCAGCGTGACGGTGCCGGGCGGCCTGGGGGATGCCATCCTGACCAACGTCGTCTATATCGGCAGCAACCAGACCGCCCCCCAGTCCTTCACCGAGACGACGGAAGTGCTCTCCCACGGCGCGCCGGTTTCCCTGGCCCTCGCCCCGCCGACGGCGGCCATCTCTGCCGGGCAATCCGTCTCTTACACCCTTACCGCGTATGACACCTACAATAACTCCTGGGACGTCACCGCCGCGGGGAGTTACACGATCACCCCGGCCGCGGGAGGCCTGTGGGTGGGCAACCGGTACACCGCCAGTGTCGCCGGTACCTGGACGGTCACCGCGACCTACGGCGGGCTTTCATCTACAGCCCTCCTGACGGTGACTCCCGGCCCGCTGGCCTCCATCGCCCTTTCCCCCAAAGATGCCACCATCGCCGCCGGACAGACCCAGACCTACACCACGACCGCCTACGATTCGTTCGGGAACTCGCGCGGCAACGTCACCACCGACACGACCTTCAGCATTCTGGAAAGCGGACACGGGGGCTCCTGGATGGGGAACGTCTATTTCTCTGGCAATCCCGGCACCTGGACGGTACAGGGTCTGTACAGCGGCCTGACGGATACGGCCGTTCTCACCGTCCAGGCCCCCATTCTGACCATTATTAAAACCGACGGCCCCGACCCGGTGGACGCCGGAGCCACCTTAGCCTACACCCTCACCCTGCAGAACGCCGGCAACGAGGT
>CAKZOY010000263.1 GCA_937138275.1 uncultured Chloroflexota bacterium | reverse complement strand
AGGGGCGGACGATCCGTCCGCCCTCAACGGGGAGGGGGGCAGGGGGGTGGGGCCCAATCTCTTTCGGCTCACCAGGGAACCTCTTTCGGCCGAAAGCCGAATTGGATAATACCATTTATACTTTTAACGTATAGTTTGTCATTATAATTTAGAATCTACCATTGTCAATATAGTTACCTTGGGGGAGGCATTTTCATCTTGCACACGCGCAGATAATTTACAATCAGCTTGCACAGAAGGGTCTCGCTCACCGTCGGGATCACCTTCTGGCGAGAGGCTGAACAATTACAAATATCCGTCGGAAAGAATCAGAAATCCGGATGTTTTGCGGAGGCACAGGAGAATGAGTAGCTTGGAGGCCGTGAACCACGTTTTGCAGCAATTGCAGGCTCAGGACAATTTTCTGATCGGCTGTGTGGAAGAGGCTCTGCGTCAGAATCTTCTCCACAACACAGGCCGTATGGCCTCGGTTCGCATACTGCCTCAGGTCAGCCGGCGAATCGTGGAAATGTTTGTCCAGTTCGCCAACGGATCGCTGACGGAAGAAGAACTGACGCAACAGGTGAGCGAGTGGACCCGATTGGGATTGGGCACCCGATCTGTGCTGGCTGCCACGGAAGCGTTCTCTCAGGGGATTATCACTGCCCTGAGCAGCGACCCCTCCACCCTCCAGGCCATTGTCCCCCTGGCGGGCCGCTACCAGACCCTGTTCACGGCCTCTCACGTAGACTTCCGGATTACCGATGCTCTGTTGGAGTTTGAGCGGACATATCGCGGCTTGACCTCCGCCCTGGAACAAGAGTTCGCTACCGAGCGCTCTCTGCGCACCGAACTCCAGCGCCGCCAGATTCAATTGCGGACAGCGGCCGAAATCGCCCAGACGACAGCATCCATCCTGGACCTGAATGAATTGCTGCAGACTACTGCGGAATTGATCCTTCGGGAGTTTGATCTCTATTATTTGGGCCTGTTTCTGCTGGACGAGAGCGGTCGGTATGCCGTCCTGAAGGCCGGAACCGGCGAAGCCGGGAGGAAGATGGTGGAAGAAGGGCACCGCCTGGAAGTGAGCGATACCTCTATGATCGGCTGGTGCATCGCCCACCGCCAGGCGCGCATCGCACTGGACGTGGGCGAGGAGGCCGTCCGCTTTGATAACCCGCTTCTACCGGAAACCCGCTCCGAGATAGCCCTACCTCTGATCAGCCGGGGCGAGGTCATCGGCGCTATGACCATCCAGAGCGATCGGGAAGCAGCCTTTACCGAAGAAGATATCACCCTTTTTCAGATCGTTGCCAACCAGTTAGCGACCGCTATCCAGAACGCCCGCCTCTTTGGGCAGGTACAGCAAAGCCTGCGAGAAGTGGAAACCGCATATCGCGCCTACATTCAGCAACGGTGGGAAGAGTATTTCGTCCGGCGTCCGGAGAGTTTGGGGTTCGTCTACGATCTGGAAACGGTAACGCTCCTTCAGGATACCCCGCCGGTCCCCTGGGATGAGGCGTTCTCGGCCCGCCGCCCCCTGGTCATCCGCGGCGACGATGGCTCCCGCCTGGTCGCTCCTATTGCCCTGCAAAACCAGCCGATCGGCGTTCTTGCTTTAGAGGACCCGCAGGGCATTCGGGACTGGACGGAGGAAGAAATCGCCCTTCTTTCCACCGTTCAGGAGCAACTGGCCCTGGCGCTGGAGAACCGTCGCCTGTTTGAAGAGGCCCGGATGCGGGCGGCGGAACTGGCCGCCCTGAACGAACTGAGCCGGGCTCTGACCGCGCTCCTCAATGTGGAGGAGGTGCTGGAGGAAGCGTATCAGGGCGCCTCCCGTTTGCTGGATACCACGAACTTCTACATCGCCTTCTACGAACCCGAATCGCAGACCGTTTCCTTCCCTCT
>CAKZOY010000262.1 GCA_937138275.1 uncultured Chloroflexota bacterium | reverse complement strand
TCCAGGGCGTAGGCGCGGCCCAGTCCCCTGCCCGCCCCGGTGACGATGGCGACCCGTCCATCAAAACGGACCTCCGCGGCCCGACGGCGCTCTTCCTCCTCCATCCGCTTCGCCTCCGCTACCTGCGGGACGGCCTTCCAGAAGTATCCCACGAATCCCCGCTCCGGGCTGGTATGGTGGCGGCGGAAGACCATCCGTACCGGCATCCCCACCTTGATGTCGTCCAGTTCGCAGTCGGTGAAGTCGGCCATCATCCGGCCGCCGCCCTCAAACTGGACCATCCCGTAGATGGCGGGCGGGTCCACCGAGACAGCCAGCATGTCGCCGGTGAAAGAACGGATCGTCGCCGGGACGTCGGCGAACTCGTAGTCCTCCTGGGAGTGCATCGCCAGGCAGTTGGGGTTGACGCAGATGTCCGTCTTGGGGAACTGGGGCGTCCCGCAGACGGTGCACCGTCCGCCGACCAGGCCCATAATCATCCGGTGCTCCCGCCAGAGAGTGGTCAGGGCGGTCTGGTTGGGCGACTCGGCCCGAATGCCCGACTCGGTGATGATGAGGTCGCGGAACTTGAGGAACTTGAGGTAGTTGTCGGTGGTCTTTTTGTTCTCCAGCGACCCGCGGATTCCCTGACGGGGCGGCAGGCGGCGGATGTGTTCCGTCACCTCAAAGCAGAGGGCGTCGGCCCCCTGCCCGAACCCGACGACGACGATCCGCTGGCCGGGCTGGGCCTCCTCCAGCACCCGCACCAGCATCACCAGCGGGTGGGCGGCGCCCGTCTCCCCGCAGACGGTGAAGAGGTTGTCGGCGACCTTTTCGGGCGGGATGCCCAGGGGGCGCACCAGGCGGGCGTGGTCCCGACCGAAGAGGTACGGATAGACGAAACGGTCTATGTGGTCAACGGTCAGCCCCAAGCGTTCCAGGAGCCCCCGAATCGCCGCGGGGATGATTCTGGCGTACCCCTCGTCTCGCAGCCAGCGCTCCTCCCAGGTGTAGTCAAAGCGGTGGAGCGCGCCCCGGTAGTGGTCTACAAAGTCGGCGGTAAGGCAGTAGGCGCCGACGAAGCGGGCGATGACGTTCTCCCCGCCCACCAGGAGCGCCGCCGCGCCGTCGCCGGACCAGAGTTCGTAGTACGATGCAGCGCGAGCCTCCCGGCGGTCGGCCGCGGCGACCAGGGCGGTCCGTCTATTTCCGCCCTGGACGGCCTCCAGCGCGGCGATCAGCGCCGACGTGCCCGCCCGCTGCGAGGCGGTGAAGTCGGCGGTGAAGACGTCCTCCCGCAGATTGAGGGCCGTGGCGACGATTCCGGCGTTGAGCCGGTCGGCGAAGGGGAGGGTGGTGGAGGCCAGGTACAGGCCGTCCACCTGCTTCTTATCCATCCCGACCAGGCAGTCCCGCGCCGCGGCGACGGCCATGGTGACCGAGTCCTCGTCCCAGTTGCAAAATGACCGCTCCCCCTGCGCGGCCGTGACGAGGGCGGGAGCCAGCCAACCCATCTGCTGGACCGCCGCCATCCGGTTCAGGCGCAGGCGGGGGATGTAGCCGCCGTAGGAAACGATGCCGAGCATAGTAGCCTCCGTGAAAGTAAAAAGTTACGTTTTACGCCAACATCTCCATAATCTGCGCATTGGCGCTCGGATACGGTTTGGCTCCCTGGAGCGAGGTGATCTCCGACCAGCGGGCGGCGATCTCTTCCGGAGTGGGGATTTTCTCCCCGCTGCCCAGGCGGACGCCCGGCGTGCTCACCACCACCGCGCGCCCGTAGACGCCGCCTCCGGCGTTGTAGACCCCTCCGCTGACCGGGCACTCCTCCGAGCACAGGTAGAGCACCAGCGGGACGACGAACTCCGGCTTGAGTTGCTCCTGCACCTCCGGCGGGAAGACGTCCTC
>CAKZOY010000261.1 GCA_937138275.1 uncultured Chloroflexota bacterium | reverse complement strand
CTCCGCAGCAGCCCAGCGCGGCTAGGCCGGCCGTGGAAGAAAAGAGATTCATCAATCCCATCTCTTCCAGGGCATACAGACTCTCCGGCGGGAGTTGCTGGAAGGCCTGCTGGTACATTCCCGTGCCGGTTGCAACGGTCATAACCACGGAGATCAGGCCGTCTATCGCGCCGGCAACCACCCCGGCGATGGCGCCCTCTTTCGCTCCGGTGCCGGCTGTGCGCGGCGCAGGAAGCCACAGGGCAGCCAGCGCGCCGATCCCGGGGTAGGCCAGCAGGAAGGGGATGCAGAGGCAGCACCCCACCACGCCGCCCACTTCAGGAGATAACAGCGATGATACGCTGGTCAGGATGGTCAGCACGCTGAGGACAACGCCTCCAATCAGCCCAGCTTTCAGCCACGGTTTCATGGGAATCCCTCCTTATCGTGAAATTGGGTGGACGGCGCGGCAAGGGCGAAGCCCTTGCCGCGCCTGTGCACTCTCACAGCAACCCGACCTGGCTGTAATCCCCCAGGTTCATCTTCAGGGCTTTGGGCTTTATCGGCGAACGGGTCAGCACCGCGTTGCGCCCGATGAGGCTATCCTGAAGACGGGCGGGGAGGTCCCGGATCACGCTGTGTTCCAGGACGATGCACCGCTCAATCTCGCTGTTCTCCACGACCACGTCGTGGTAGATGGAGGTGAAGGGGCCGATGTAGGAGTTGACAATGCGGGCGCGCTCACCGATGATGGTCGGCCCGCGCACCACGCTGTTGATGATCTCTGCCCCCTTCTCCACCGTCACCCGGCAGTCCACTTCGGAGTCCCGGTCCACGAAGCCCTCTATGCACGGGACCAGTTCCTGGAGTACCATACTGTTGGCCTCCAGCATGTCCCCCGGTTTCCCGGTGTCAATCCACCAGCCGCGGTGGATGTACGGGTAGACTTTGTAGCCGTGCTCCACCAACCACTGGATGGCGTCGGTGATCTCCAGTTCGCCCCGCCAGGACGGTTTGATCTCGTCCACGGCCTGGTGGATGTGCTGGTCAAACATGTAGATGCCCACAAGGGCCAGGTCGGAGGGGGGCTCTTTGGGCTTTTCTATCAGCCGGACCACCCGGCCCTCCCCGTTCAGCACTGCCACGCCGTACTGCTCCGGGTTGGGCACGCGCGTGAGGACGATCTGGGCGTTCCAGTCGGACTCCTGGAACTGGCGGACCAGTTCGGTGATGCCGCCCTGGATGACGTTATCGCCCAGGAACATCACGAAGGGGTCATCGCCCAGGTAGTCCTGGCTCACTTTAACCGCGTGGGCCAGTCCCAGGGGCTGGGGCTGATGGATGTAGGTGACTTTGATGCCCCAGCGGTTGCCCCGCCCGACGGCGTTTTTGATCTCTTCGGCCGTATCGCCGACGACGATGCCGATGTCGGTGATGCCGGCATCCCGGATGGCCTCAATGACCCGGAAGAGGATGGGCTTGTTGGCAACCGGTATCAGTTGTTTGGCGCGAGTATAGGTGAGCGGATAAAGGCGGGTACCCTTACCACCGCTCAGGATCAGTCCCTTCAATCCGAACCTCCTGTTTGGGAGTAGATTTTTTGCAGCGGCGAAGCCGCCACAAAGACCGGATGGCTTACTCTCTGGCGCCGCCCAACAGACCGGCGATCCGCCGGACGTGGGCTTTCTCTTCCCGGATAATCTCGCTGATGATGGGGCGGTCGGACTCGCGCATCAGTTCCCGCAGGTCGTAGTAGAAGAGGATCGTGTCTTTCTCAAACCCCAGCGCCATGTGCAGGGCCTCGCGGGGGTCGGTGACGGATTCCGCCAGAGCCAGCGCCTTATCGGGCCCGGCGAAGATGGCATTATCCACCGCGACCTGCAGATACTGGACGTACTCTTCCAACTCTTGCTGGGAGTGGGATGGCGGCTCCATCACGTAGCCACTCAGTTTCATAAACGCGTGGTAGTGCCGTTGCTCCTGAACCGCCAGGTCCTCAAATACCGCCTTCACGGCCGGGTCCTGGGTCTTCTGAGCGATGCCCTTGTAGAAAATTTCGCCGTTCTGCTCAATCCGAAGGGCCATATTGATCGCTTCTGCTGCTGTAAAGACCGCCATTTTGCTCCTTTCGCGTATCGCATATCGCGTATCGC
>CAKZOY010000260.1 GCA_937138275.1 uncultured Chloroflexota bacterium | reverse complement strand
CCCACGGAGCAGATACCGCAGATGCGGGAGACGATGTGGTTGATGTCGTGATACGGACGGCCCCGGACAAACGCCTCAAAGAAGCGCGGCGCCTCCACCACCTCAAACCGACACTCCTTGACCTCGCCGTTTTTCACGTCCACGACGATATTGCCGTGGCCCTCCACGCGAGTGACATAGTGAACATCCACCTTTACCGTTGCGCCCATTTTCCGTCCTCCACTTCCCGGTAGGCGTTGAACATGGTGAAGTAGTGCATGATGTCGTCCAGGGTCAGGCCGACTTCGTCCAGCACCTCTTCCATCGCGTTCTCGTTGGGATGGGGGATGAGACCGCGACATCCCTCGCAGCCGTCGCCGTAGGTGGGGCAGATCGCGCCGCAGCCTGCGCGGGTCACAGGCCCCAGGCAAATCCCACCGACGTGGAAGATGCAGACGTTCCCCTTCAGTTTGCACTCCACACAGACGGGATAATCGGGAATGGGGGGCTTCTTGCCCACCAGAAGCGCCTTCACGACCTCCACGAACTCCTCTTTGTCTATGGGACAGCCGGGGATTTCCACATCCACCTTGACGACCGCGCTGAGCGGGCGGGCGGCGTACGTATCGTACCATTCGGCGCAGTCCCCGTAGACGTAACGGCGGACTTCGTCGGGGGGCAGGAGATTCTTCATCGCGTTGACGCATCCGGTATGGGCGCAGGCGCCCAGCGCGATCAGAACCTTCGCCTGCTCCCGAATGCGCTTGATCCGCTCCTCGTCGTACGGGCGGGTGATGGAGCCCTCTACAAAGGCGATCTCGTAGTCCTCTCGCCGCTCCGAACTGGCCTCGCGGAAGTTGACAATCTCCACCGCGTCCAGCAGGTCCAGATGGGTCTGCAGGGCATCCACCACCGTCAACTGGCAACCTTCGCAACTGGCGAAATCAAAGAACGCCACTTTAGGTTTGACCTTCTGTGCGCTCATTACAATGCCTCCGGCACGTTCTTGATCTGGGCGTAGGTGAAGACGGGGCCCTCTTTGCAGGCGTACAGATGGTTGATCTGGCAGTGACCGCACTTAGCCAGGCCGCACTTCATCCGCCGCTCCAGGGAGAGGTAAATCTGGGTCTCGGGGATACCCTTCCCCAGCATCTCCATCAGGACAAAACGGTACATAATGGGCGGACCGCAGGTGACCGCCACCGTGTTGCGGGGGTCCACCGTGATCTTCGGGAACAGCGTGGTGATCACGCCGATGTTGCCGGTCCAGGTCTCGTCCCCGCGGTCCACGGTGACGTGAAACTCCACGTCGTCGCGGGCGGCCCACTGTTCCAGTTCGTCCCGGAAGAGGAGTTCCGCCGGGCGTTTGGCCCCGTAGAGGATGATGACGCGGCCGAAGGAGCCCCGTTCGTCCAGCACCTGGTTGATGAGCGAGCGCAGAGGGGCCAACCCCAGGCCGCCGGGGGCGAAGAGCATGTCTTTCCCCCGCATCTGCTCAATGGGGAACCCGTGCCCGAAGGGGCCGCGGATGCCCACATAATCGCCGGGGTTCATCCGATGTAGAGCCCCCGTCACATCCCCCATCCGGCGGACGCAGAGTTCAAAGCGGCCGTTGGAGCGGCTGGGGGAAGAGGAGATGGAGATAGGCGCTTCCCCCACCCCGGGAATAGCCAGCATCACGAACTGGCCCGGCTGATGGCCGAGGCTTTCGCCGTTCGGGAGTTCTATGACGAAGAGTTTCTCCAGTTCCGTCATCGGACGGACTTCGGCCAGGCGGGCTATCTTGGGAGCATAAATGGATTCTATCATCGGGCTACCTCCTGTGCTGAGAAGCGTGGATGGTGTTGAAGGTGTCCACGATGTTGATGTGCACCAGGCATGCGCGGATACACCGTCCGCAGCCCACACATCCCAGCGCGCCGAAACGCTCGTAGAGCCACTTGCCCTTGCGGAACATTCGGTGGCGCTGGCGGGCGGCGCGCGCTTCGCGGAAGTTCTCCCCGCTGGCGACGCGGGCGAACTCATCCAACTGGCACGAGTCCCATCGGCGCAGGCGGACTGCCTCGGTGAGGCTCAGGTCGGGCGAGTCAATGACGTTGAAGCAGTAGCAGGTGGGGCAGACGTTGGTGCAGGAGCCGCAGGCGAGGCACCGCTCGCCCAGTTCCGCCCAGACGGGATGGTCGTAGGCGGTCGCCAGGAGCGAAGGCAGTTCGGCCGAGTCAAAGTTGAGCCGATGGGTGAACCGCGGCCACTTGGCGCTGAGCGCCTCGTTCAGACGCCGCATATCGGCATCCGTAGCGGGGCGGGCCTGGGCGTATTTATCCAGAAGAGCCGCCCCGCGCTCCGTGCCCACATGCACCGTGTAGGCATCGCCGATATCGGTGAGATGCAGATCGTACCCGCCATCCGCCGTCCAGGTGCCCATACTCTTGCAGAAGGAGTGCTCATCGCAGGGCTGCAGACACTCCATACTGATGACGAGTGTCTGGTTGCGGCGCTCCAGATAGTGGGCATCGGGGAAGTCGGCGGAGAAGGCGCGGTCCAGCAGAGAGAGGGAATGGAGATCGCAGGTGTGCATGCCGAAGATGACTGTCGGCTCGGCATCTACCACCGGCTCTACGGTGAATCCATCCCCCATCCGGAAGACCGCGATCCGTTCCTCGGGCGGCTGGAGAGCCACCTTGGGGGAGAGAATGGATATGTTGTAGTCCAGGCGCATCTCGGCGGCATCGTAGAGTGGCTCAAAGGCGAACTGCGGCCCTTTCGCCTTCGGCCCCCAGACGCGATAATCCGCCATCAGCGCGCAGACCACCTCCGGGACCTGTTCTTTGGGCAAGATCCGTAGACGCATGCAGAGACCTCCGTATTTCGGGATTCGGAATTCGG
>CAKZOY010000259.1 GCA_937138275.1 uncultured Chloroflexota bacterium | reverse complement strand
CACCACGTCTCCATCCTGGGAGAGCCCATCCCAGGCGTCCATCTGGCGCTGGCCAACCCCGAAGCACGCGACGAAGAACCGTGGTACGTCATTAGCAGCGACCCCACTGACGTGAGTACATTGGATGAATATGCGCTCCGATCCGGCATTGAGGAGAACTTCTTGGACGACAAATCGGGCGGCTTCCAGGTGGAGTCCAGCGAGTTGGACGATCCGCAAGCCATTGCGCGTCTCTTTCTGGTCTTGGCTGTGGCGACCCTGTTCTTCACCAGCGTCGGCGTCGCCGTAGTGAAGCTCAAGGCTCGCCGGTGGGTGGATACACACTGGGATCGCGGCTTGAGTTACCTGCAAATCGGTTGGCGGTGGCTGCGTCAGCAATTCCGCCGTCACTGGCCCACCTTGCCTGCGTTCCGACTGGACCCGGCCTCTGACCCGGAACCGGCCATTGCTTCACGGCGGCATGCCGGACATCCCCAACGACGCTGGATCGTGACTTATGCGGGTAGCCCCTGAGTGAGCCCAGAAATGTTAATTTTGTCAGCCAACCAGGGCGAATCGTCTTATCCAGCAAGCCGGAGGCCAGGAGCGCGCCGTCCGGAGAAAAGGCTACGCTCCGCACCGGGCTGCCCGGCCCGTCCAGCGTCCGCAGGAGTGCTCCGTCGGCAACGCGCCACAGCCGGATGGTCTGATCCTCCGAGCCGGAGGCCAGGGTTTGAGCATCGGGGGAAAAGGCGAGACTGTACACGATCCCCGTATGTCCCTTCATTCCAAGTATCAGCGCGCCATCTGGGACACTCCACAGGCAGATTATATTGTCCGACGATCCGGACGCCAGAAGCGTCCCATCCGGCGAAAAGGCCAGGGAGATCACCCATACAGGGTACTCTATGAAACGCACCTCTTCCAGGGTTTGGGCGTCGTAGAGATAAATCCCCAGCGACGAAGCGACGGCCAGAAAGCGACCATCGGGGGAGTATTTCACCATATTGACGGTTCCCTTACCCCATCGCGCCAATTGAGTCACCTGCCCGGCGTTCTGGGGGGAGATGGTCGTCAAGGATTGGGGAATAGGCGTACCAACCAGGTCGGGAGGGACAGGAGTAGATGTAGGAGACGGAGTTTGGGGTTGTGGAGAGGAGGACGGCATCGGCGTTGGGAAGGGCGTAATGGCAGTCGGCGTAGAGGAAGGGGGAGTGAACAAACGCAATCCAACAGCAAATAGGCCAATGATCGTTGTTATGAATACAAACAGTGCGGCTCCCACCGCCGTCCAGATTATCCAGGCCGGGAATGACCACTGGGCCGGTAAAACATCTGCGCTGCTGGCCTTTGGGGACGTCGGTAAAACGACCGTGCCTGTCTTTTCCGAAATAGCGGGAATCGCCGCTGAAGGAAGGGACGATGCCATCGGAGTGGTCGTTACTCCGAGGGCCTGGGCCATCTCCGCAGCGCTCCGGAAACGAGCCTCCGGTTGAATCGCCATTGCCCGCAAGATGGCCTCCTCCGTCCGCACGCTGATGCGGGGGTTCACTGACCGGGGGGAAGGAAACTGGTGGGGGAAGGCGACCCGGTCGGTGACTCCCAGGGGCACCCGGCCGGTGAGCGCGTGATAGAGCGTTGCCCCTAGACTATAGAGGTCAGAGCGCGGGTCGGTGCTCCCCCTCCCGTACTGTTCCAGCGGAGCATAGCCGGGGGTGCCAAACCCCCGCACGACGGTTTTGGTATAGGGAGAGTTGGGGTCCCACAACTTCACCAGCCCGAAGTCTACCAGCACCGGTCGCCCATCCCGCCGAATGATGATGTTCTGGGGTTTGATATCCCGATGGATCACGCCCTTCCTGTGGCAGTAGGCCAGCGCGTCCAGGAGTTGCGCGGCGATCGCCAGCACCTCCGGCTCCGGCAATGCCCCTCGTCGCGCAATGACATCGTTCAGGTTCTCCCCTACGACAAAGTTCATCACCAGATAAGCGTTACCGCTCTCTTCAAAATAGTCGGTCACTCGCACCAGATTGGGATGGTCCAGGAGGGCCAGAACCTGGGCTTCCTGATGGAACTGCTGACGGAATCCGGCCAGAGTTTGAGGGTCCAGGCCTGGCTGGGGGATCATCTCTTTGATGGCAACCTCAATGTTGAGCCGAGTATCGTAGGCGCGGTACACGGCGCCCATCCCGCCCTGGCCCAAAGGCTGCACGATGCGGTAGCGATTTTGCAGCATAATACCGGGCGTCAGCGTCGGAGTCACCGTTTTTACTCCATTTCTATAACGACCACTGCGATATTATCTTCCCCACCTGCCCAATTGGCGGCCTCCACCAGCGCATCGCAGGCCTGTTGGGGACTGCGGGCCTTCCGGACAATCTGCCGGATTTGTTCATCGGGGACCATTTCCCAGAGGCCGTCGGAGCAGAGGATCAGGCGGTCGCCGGGGCGAAGAAGAAGGGAGAATGTGTCCACTTCCAGGCGCTCTTCATAGCCCAGAGAACGGTAAATCTCGTTGCGGCGCGGATGGGTGCGAATTTCTTCCCGCCGGATAACTCCGGCGTCGGCCAATCGGGCGACCAGGGAGTGGTCCTGAGTAACCTGTTCCAGTTCTCCGTTTCGCAGCAGGTAGGTACGGCTATCGCCGACATTGGCGATGATCGCGCGGTCCCCAATGATAAGAGCGGCTGTGACGGTGGAGCCCAGGTCGCTCCCAGTGGCCTGGGCATAACGGCGCAGGGCGCTATTCGCCTCCCCGATCGCCTCGGTCAGAATGGAGGTCAGAAAATCGGAGCCAGCCCACAGCCAGGCTGCTTGCTGCAGGTTCGGGATGATGTGGCGCTGGATGAGCCGTTCCGCCACAATCTGACCCACCGTTCGGCTGGCTACATCCCCTGCGTCGTGACCGCCCATTCCATCAGCGACCAGATAGAACCCCACCGGCAGCGACCATCCTTCCTGCTCCAGGTTGAACGTAAATGTAACGATAGCATCTTCGTTGCGCGCACGTTGTTTCCCAGGATGGGTCGCCTGCCCATGGATGGGGGTCAGAGGACGCGGGGAGACGGCCGGAAGGTTCGTCAGATCGGTAAGCATATCGCCGATTGTGGCATACTGCCTTCCTTTGGCTCGTTCTACCAGTATGCGAACCGGGGCGGGAAGGGAGTCCCAGTCGGCCCGGAACATTTCCTGACCGGTCAGCAGGAAAGTGAGGAGATTGCACAGGAATAAGATATCCTGTTCCACGCGCTGATGGGCGGTTCGGGCATCGTCAGAGGGTAAGGGGAAACAGGTAGAAAGGTCCGCCAGACGGATCTCGTTGTTTGCGAAAACGATCAAACTCTCCAGGCCCTCCTCCCCCACTTTGGAGCGGGCAACTCCGTATCTGTGGAGGTAATCCAGAATCCGCCCGACCTGGAAAACGGCGGAAATTGCGGCCTCCGGGGAATACCGGTGCTTCCCGCGCACCAGAACTCCCCAGCGGCCTGGGTGAACGGTGACTGCGTAGACGGTATCCTGGGATTCAAAGATGCTCAAATGGCGCAGAATGCCCGGATGTCCGGCGCTGAGGCCGATCAAGTAGTCAATAACGTCGGGGTCTGCCAGGGGGGTTTTCCGTTGGCGGGCGTGAATGAGCAGAGGAGTAAGCGGGCGACGGCATGTCCCACAGAAGCCGTCCGGTGGGAGGCCAGGCTGAGTGGTCTGGCAAAAAGAACAGGTCAGGTTCAGCGCATCGTAATACACCGACCGCGAGAGTTTCCGGACGACGACAATGCCGTATCGCGGCCCGTGGGGCGAGAAAAGGGTACTCCCCTGCGGGAGATAGATGGGACGATCTCCGGCATCTGGCGAATATCGTGCGGACATCGGCTGACTCGTCACATCACTTCGGGCGTTCTCCGTCGTCCGTAGCATTTTTCACCGCGGCGAATTCGGCGGAGGAGAAGAACCATAAACACAAACTTCAGGCGGCGAGAAGGGCAAATCTGCCCCTACGACCCTGCAGGGCGGAGAAAATGGGGGTTTGCGGGGCGGCGGCGAAGCCGCCGCCCCGCAAATCCTACTCTCTTCCCCCCTCTCCCTTACGATAAAAGCACATATATCAGCAAAAGGCAAGCCGCCAGTTCTAACCCCATCAGGAACAGCGCAAGCAAACACCCTCCCAGCACAGCCCCCCCGGAGGGAACGGCCGTGAGGGCCACTGAGACCGTTTCCTGCTCGCCGTCATCCGTAGCAATCGTAATGGACCCGTGAACGGAGTTGGGAGCAGGAACCAGTCGGCGAGTGTGCCAGCCTGCCCATAATTTTAGTCCATCGCCCGATATTTGCAAATGTCCCAGGGGTAACTGGTAAGTAACGAGCCGTACAATGACATCGTTATGCTCCCGGTCCAGCGAAACGGGGTGTATAGCCAGCCAGGGCACGTCGGCGGAGACGGTGGCTTTCACGCCGGAGGGCAGGGTAACCTTCAGAAAGAGGGGAGGCACATCGCTGCCGACGACGACATTCCCCCAGTCCAGCGTCTTCGGCGACACGTTGAACCCGGCACCGGCCCTGACCTTAGGCGCCGGCGCCCTGGATGCCACAGGGCCTCTGGACGGGGAAGGTTGCTCTCCCCGCAGAGCATTCCACATTTCCTTTATAGATGAAAATCGCTTGTTCCGTTCCTTCTCCACTGCCCGAGCGATGGCTTTTTCCACGCGCGGGCTCACCTTCGGGTTCAACTGGCAAAGGGGTGGGAAATCAAACAGAGTGGGTGTCGGATCGCGCAGAGAGAGGAGATGATGGAGTAGCGCACCCAGCGAGTAAATGTCGGCACGTTCATCGGTTTGTGCTTTGCCGTACTGCTCCGGAGGGGCATACCCGGACGTGCCAAACTGAATGGTGTCTTTGCTCTGGCCCGGTTTGAAGAAACGGGCAATGCCGAAATCTATCAGTTTGACCGTATCGGTGCCATCCACGACCATCACATTGGCTGGCTTGAGGTCCCGGTAGATGACTTTGGGATTCCGGCTATGGAGATATGCCAGTGCGTCGCACAGTTGTTCGGCCCAAATCAGCACCTGTTCTTCCGGGAACGGCTCGTCCTGTTGCTCCAGGAGTTGTTCCAGCGTTTTGCCCTGGATGAACTCCATCACCATATAGTGCCGATCCTGTTCCTGGAACCGGTCCATGACCCGAACAATGTTCGGATGGGAGAAGCGTGCCAGAAGTTGTGCCTCCCTCTGGAAAGCCTTCAGGACTGCCTCCCGTTCCTCCTCCGGGATGACCGATTCACTCATTTCCTTGATCGCCACCACGCGACCCCGAAGCCGCTTATCCTGGGCGCGATAGATGGCAGCCATCCCGCCCTGCGCGATCTTCTCCAGAATGACGTAACGTCCAGCAAGGACGGAGAGAGGAAGCAACTCACCCGTGCCCTGGACAAGGGGGAGAGGCGAAGGGGACAATCCAAACCCATCTGAAGGAGCAAATGGGTTCGGGAAACCCCCCATCGGAGGCCTCGGGGAGGAGACAGACGGGGCGAAACCCAGAGACATTCCGCAGAAAGGGCAGAAACGGGCACCGGGACGCACCGTCCGAGCACACTGGGAACAGGTGGTGGGGAGAGATGGCGGGGCGGATGTCCCGCAGCACGGACAGAATCGGGCCCCGGGACGCAGTAGCCGGCCGCAGTTTGTGCAGCGGTTCCCCGGCCCGCTGGGAGAGGTGGTTTCCAGAGCGCCCGGCTGACCGCATCGGTGACAGAAGCGGGCGCCCGGGCGCAGCGACGTGCCACATTGGGGACACCGTCTCCCCAGGGGAGTCCCGCACACCCGGCAGAACCGGGCCTCGGGCCTGTTGTTTGCCCCACACGAAGGACAGATAGTCACAGGCATCACCATTACAGGCCCTTTCTCCAGATGTTCAGGGCGAGCCCGCTACTTTCTTTTCAGCCATTGCTCTGCCGCCCAGCCGACAGTCCCATCCGGGAGACGAACCTCCCACCAGGTATGCCCGTCGGCGAAGCGAGGGCCGCCGATGACCTCCAGCACAACACCGGACGCCACCCGGGTGATGATGCGCTCATCCAGGCCTGGAAATTCCCGGATGTTCAGCCGCTTGCCTACAGTCACCACCTCCACTCGGGCGCCAACGAAGATGCCATCGGCAGGCTCGGTGGCGGAAATTCCCACGCGGATAGGGGAGGGAGAAAGGGACACAGTTCCCCGCAAGGGCAGAGGAAACGCCTGTTCGGGGGAGTCCCCCATCAATCCCTGGAGGGCCTGCCATCCCAGGTAGAAGGTGGAAACGATCAGGACCAGCGCGCTCATCAGCCGGGGGATGGCTCTTCGGCCCACCCGTCCCAGTGCCCGCGGGATGCTCAGGGCCAGGCCGAAGATGGCGCCGACCCCGATGGGGATAGTACGGGAGGCCAGCAGGTCCGCATCCCGCACCCATCCCCATACGGCGTAGCCCAGATAATTGGCGCCGAGCAGGAAGGCACCGTAGAAGACCAGAGAGCGGACAAACCGGAACCCTTTCTGCAGCCACGAGGCACCGGACGACCACCGACGCGCCGCCAGCAGAAGGGACAGGATGATGATGCCGACCAGAGTACGCGGCTGGGCAGGCACAGCGGTCCCCAGGAATGCCAGCACCCCCCCGACGAAAGCCCCGATCGCCGTCGCCAGTCCGATCCGCCCGAGGGCAAGCAGCCATGGGAACGCCACCTGGCCCTGAAGGGTTACCATCTCTTCGCCATAAGCGGTACGCAGGCGCAGGTGGGTGGTCAGGAGCGTGCCCCGGGGAATACCCTTTGTATCCACCAGCACCGGGATATCCGCCTCGCCGCTAAACTGGGAAGGGACAGAAAGCCAGGGGACGGGCGGGTCGGGAATAATCTCTCCTTTCAGGACCCCCCGGCGAGCGCGGTTGCGGATGGAGAGAACGCGCTGAGCGCAGTCGCCTGGATGGATGCGCCCGAAGCGCAGAACCCGCGGCCGCACCCGCAGGGCGGGATACGGGAGCCGGGGGGCCAGGATGTGCAGAAATGCCTCCAGTCCCTCATCTTGATCCGCGATGGTCTTCGTAATTTTTGCAGCCTGATCGGCCAGGTCGGTGCGGAAGAGAGAGCGGCGCAACCAGGCTTCAAAGTCTCCGTTGTAGAGAAGATGCCGGGCGGCCGTCCAGTGCTGGTCACAGAGGCGCGCTACTTCCTCCGGCGTGCGGGCCATCCGGCCGTCAGGAAAGGTAAACGGGGCTCGGACCTCGCCTGTAATCACGGCCTGAGCATCCACCAGTGCCTGGCGAAGGGCGCCAGCATTGGGACGTTGCTGAGGGTCAACTTGAAGGGCCTTCTCCAGGATGGCACGCAGGGTCGGCTCTATGGTGTTCAGTTTCGGAAAGGCAAATGGGTGATATCGGGGGTCGTCATCGGTGAGCAGATGGTAAAGAGTAGCGGCCAGAGAGAAGACATCCGAGTTGGGGGATGACTTTCCCTCATACATTTCCGGAGCGGCGTATCCCTCAGTGCTGTAGATGCTGGACTGCCGGACTCCCACCTGTCCTCCTGGCTGGGCGAGCAGGCGCGCTTCCGCCGTGCCGAAGTCCACCAGCCGGGCCTCACCCGTCGTGCGGTCAATGATGATATTGGCTGGCTTGATGTCGTGATGGACAACCGGGGGGTTCTGCTCAGAGAGATAGATCAGCACATCACAGAGTTGAATACCCCAGCGAAGGACATCGGGCGGCGGATAGGGCTGTCCAGAAATCCGATTCCCCTGGATATCTTCGTGAGTCAATTTGCTGAGGAGATTCTCCCCCTCCACGTATTCCATCACGATGTAATGACGCCCACCCTCGGAGAAATAAGCAATGATGTCTGGGATGCCCGGATGGCGCAATTGGGCCAGAGTGCGTCCCTCGGCCTCAAAACGGCGCAGTGCGGCCTGCACTTCCATTGGATTGCTCAGATCGTAGTACTGGAGCATTTCCTTGATGACCCGCAACCGTCCGAAAGCGCGCTGGTCCTCCACCAGGTAGACGGCACCCATCCCTCCCTTCCCGATGGTGCGGATGATGCGATATTGCCCCTGCAGCACCTGACCAGGCTGGAGGGCAACATAGGTAGGAGCAGCATCCGGCGCCAGTGGATTGCCGCATCCAGCACAGAAGCGCGCGTTATCCCGATTGATGTGATGACAGTGAGGACATTCCATACGATTGATACCGGCAAATTTTAGGTTATAAAAAATATTGTGACTCTGTTCGTAACTACCTACCCTCTGCAAGCAGGGAGACCGGCTATGGGCAAAAAGGTCACGCAACGTCAAAAAGACATCCCGCCCCTGCTTACGGCAGGTAGAAATCACTGCCTGCAAGCGG
>CAKZOY010000258.1 GCA_937138275.1 uncultured Chloroflexota bacterium | reverse complement strand
ACTACCGACTACCGACTATCAACTACCGACTATGTTACTCTATCAGCAAATCGCCGACTCCATCCGGCGGGAAATTCAGGAAGGACGCCTGCGCCCTGGCGACCGGTTGCCCCCGGTGCGGGAAACCGCCCGCCGCTGGCGCTGCACCGTCGGCACCGTCCAGCGCGCCTACCAGGAACTGGCCCGCCAGGGGCTGGTGGTCGGTCGGCGCGGGCAGGGGACGCGCGTGGCCGGGGAAGCGACCGTTCCCACCCCTCTTCGCCGCGCCGCCCTGATCCACCAGGCCGAGGCATTTCTCCTCCGCGCCATCGCCGAAGGGTATACCCCCGACGAGGTGGAACAGGCCCTGCAACTGGCGCTGGACCACTGGCGCGCTCTGGCGCGGGAGACCCCCGCTCCGGAGTCCCGGACCCTCCGCTTCGTCGGGAGCCACGATCTGGCTATCGCCCGCATCGCCACCCGCTTCTCCGACATCGCCCCCAGCCATACCCTGCGCCTGACCTTCACCGGTAGCCTGGGCGGACTGATCGCGCTGGCCCAGGGCGCCGCCGACATCGCCGGTTGCCACCTCTGGGACGCCGAGACCGATACCTACAATGTCCCCTTCGTCCGGCGGGTGTTGCCCGGACGGCGGGTCGCTCTGCTCACCCTGGCCCACCGACGGGTCGGGCTGATCGTGACACCGGGGAATCCGATGGGACTCTCGGGCCTTTCCGACCTGGCTCGCCCCGGCCTGCGGTTTGTCCACCGACCGCCGGGCACCGGCACGCGCGTCTGGCTGGACGCCCAACTGCGCCGGTTGGGGCTGGAGGGCCCGCTCCCATGCCCGGCCGTGACCGAAGTCGCCACTCATACGGAACTGGCGCTCCTCATCGCCGACGGCCGCGCCGACGCCGGGCTGGGCATTGAGGCCGCCGCGCGCGCCTGCGGGCTGGACTTCGTCCCCCTAACCCGCCAGCGCTACGACCTGGTCGTCCCGGCGGAAAACTGGGAGTCGCCGCCGATCGCGGCCCTCGCCGAATGGCTGACCACGCCCCCGGCCCGGGCGCTCATCGCCGACCTGGGCGGCTACGAAACCGAAGAGACCGGAAAGGTGACGTGGGTTGAATGAGGAAGTCCGCTCCCTGACCCGCTGCCTGCTGGACGCCGACCCGATCCGGCTGGAGGTTCTTGCCCGCCGCTGGGGGCTGGAAGAGGTCCCGGAGCGTCGGGCGGAGGCCGCAGCCGCGCTGGCCGAACGGATGCGGGACGAACAGCGATTCGCCGAAGTGTGGGCCGTCCTCTCTTCCGAAGAACAGGCGGCGCTGGGATTCCTGCGCGCCGTCGGCGGGGCGGTGGCCTGGTTGACGTTCACCCGCCGCTGGGGGCCGGTGCGGGATATGGGCCCGGGCCGGATGGCGCGCGAGCGCCCCTGGGAAGCCCCCGTCTCCGTCGCCGAGTCCCTGTGGTACCGCGGGCTTGTCTTCCGCACCGTCGTGGAGGGGCCCACCGGCCTCTACGACGCCGCGCTCATCCCCGATGACCTCCTGCCCCTCCTTCCCGTCCCCTCCGTCCCGGTTTTTCATCTGGCGCCCGTTCCCGCGCCCGGCGAACCGCCCCCGCCCACCGACACCCTGCTGGACGACCTCTGCACCGTCCTGGCCTACTTCCAGGTCCATCCCGTCCGTCCCACCGCCGGGGGGAGATGGCCCGCCGCGGCGGAGGCCGACCTGATGCGCTACCTGCGCGACCCCGATCCCCACCGCTGGGCCTTCCTTCGCCACCTGATCGGGCATCTGAACTGGCTGCGGACCGACCGGGCCGGGTATCTGCGCCCGGCCCCCGATCCGATAATGGAATGGCTGCAAGCGCCCCCGGCCCGGCAGCGGCTGGTGCTGGCCCGCGCCTGGCGGGAAGACCCCACCTGGAACGACCTGCGGCATGTCCCCACCCTGCGCCCGGAGGAGACCGGCTCCTGGCGCAACGACCCGCTTCTGGCGCGGGAGGCCATCCTGCGCCACCTGCGCGCCGGTCGGTCTGGGGAATGGTATCGCCTGCGGGACTTCGTGGAGGCCATCCGGGAGGCCGACCCCGACTTCCAGCGTCCCGACGGCAACTACGACACCTGGTATATCCGGGACGCCGTCACCGGAGCGTATCTGAGCGGCTTTGAGCACTGGGATGCCGTGGAGGGGGCGCTGATCCGCTACCTGATCCGGGGGCCGCTGGCCTGGCTGGGGATGGTGACGGTTGCCGAGGTGGGAGAGGATGCCCTCTTTTCCCTGACCCCGACCGGGGCCGCGTTTCTGGAAGACGGTCCGTTGCCGGAGGAACCGCCCCCGCCGCCGATGCTCCTCCGACCCGACTTCGCCCTGGAGGTGCCCGCGGGCCGCCGGTACGAGCGATTCCAGGTCGGCCGCGTGGCCGACTGGGTCCACATCGGCGATCCCTGCATCTACCGGCTGACGCCCGCTTCGCTGGAGCGGGCCCGCCAGCAGCGCATCTCCGTGGAGCGGGTCATCGCCTTCCTGGAGGAGGCGACAGGGAGCCCTCTCCCCCCACCGCTGCGGACGGCGCTGGAGCGCTGGGCCCGGCGGGGGCCGGAGGCCCGGCTGGAGTCGGCGGTGGTCCTGCAGGTGCAGGACGACGCTCTGCTTCAGGAACTGGCGGCGTCGCCCGCTACCCGGCGCTTCATTCGGGAGATCGTCGCTCCAGGTGTGGCGCTGGTCTCTCCGGAAGACGGGCCTAAACTGGCCCAGGCGCTGATAGAGAAGGGCATCCTGCCGGACGTGAGCGGTTAACGCAACTGTCTCTCCACCTCCGCCAGGCGCGCGTCCAGCGTGTTCAGTATCCCCTCAATCCCCATCCGCTCCAGGTCTATCCGCACCGGCACTTCCAGGTCCACCGCCAGCGACGTCTCTATGGTCACCGTCCGGCTGATGGGGATGATGACCTCTATATTGATGGGGACATCGGCCTGGATGGGGACGGCGATCCGTCGCTCCCCCAGCAGCGGGATGTTGATGGGAACTTCTACTTCGGTGGAGATGGGCAGGACGGTGTTGATCGGGACATCAAACTCTTCCCGAATGGGAATCTGCGCCTTGACCGGGAAAGTGTCCCGAATGCGGATGGGGACCTCCACCCCCTGGGTGGGGATATCAGAAACCACGGTGCGCGTCTGAACGACGGTTTCCAGCAGGCCCAGGCGCAATTGGCGGGCCGTCAGGTAGGCAATGCCGCCGACGGCAAGCGCAGCGAGGGAAAGAAGCAAGTTGAGGACAATGATCGCAGGGACAAGGATCCGCTTCATCGTCTCCTCCAGCAGAGGTCTGATGGCAATCTTAACGCCACTCCGCTACGCTTCGTGGCTGACTACGAACAACGCCACTTCGCTACGCTTCGTGGCTGACTACGAACAACGCCACT
>CAKZOY010000257.1 GCA_937138275.1 uncultured Chloroflexota bacterium | reverse complement strand
GAGGCGGCCCGCCGGGCCGGCCTCCGTTTCATCCTCAACGCCGTCCTGGACGACGACCATCGGATTCTCCAGGTAGCCGCGGGCGACCCGGAGGAGGCCTTTCGGGAACTGGTCGCCTTCGCCCGCACCGTCTACGAGGTCCCTATCCCCCACCAGTACGATGTCGCCATCGGAGGAGCGGGGTATCCCAAGGACACCAATCTCTACCAGGCCAGCCGGGCGCCGTCATACCTGCACTTTGCTCCCACCCCCGTCGTCCGGCGCGGCGGCTACTACATCATCCCGGCCCGCTGCGAGGAAGGGGCAGGGGAGGGTGTGGGGGAGCAACGGTTCTTCGCCGCGCTGCGGGACGCGCCGTCGGTTCAGGCGGTGCTGGACAACGCACGCAAATACGGCTACCCGCCCGGCCAGCAGCGCGCCTTTGTGGTGGCGAAGGTGCTGGAGGAGGCGAACATCATCATTGTCGGGAGCGAACATCCGGATGTGGTCGCGGCCTGCAAGATGATCCCCGCCGCCACAATGGAGGAAGCGCTGGACATCGTTGTCCGTGACCTGGGGGCCGACCTGGACGTCCTCATCGTCCCCCACGCGCTGCTCACCCTGCCGGTGGTAGAGGGGTAGAAAGAGAATTCGCGGGAGACCGGAGATGAGTGCAACTATATCCCGGCGGCACGTCGGCGTGCGGGACCTTCCCCGCAACGTCTGGGCGACCGGCCTGACCAGTTTCTTCACCGACATCTCCAGCGAGATGGTCCTTAACATCCTCCCCCTTTTCCTCTCCAATGTGCTGGGGGTGCGCACCAGCATCATTGGCCTGATAGACGGGGTTGCCGAGATGACGGCCAGTTTGCTCAAGGTCTTCTCCGGCTGGCTCTCCGACCGGCTGCGCGCCCGCAAGTGGCTGGCAGTGGTCGGGTACGGTCTATCGGCTATCTCCAAGCCCTTCTTTTACTGGGCCAGCTCCTGGGGCCTGATCGCGGCGGTCCGCTGGACCGATCGGGTGGGAAAGGGCATCCGTACCGCCCCGCGGGACGCGCTGGTAGCCGATTCGGTTTCGGAGGAGCACCGCGGCCTGGCTTTCGGCTTCCATCGCGCCGCCGATACCGCCGGTGCCGTCGTGGGGGTGCTCATTGCAATGGTTATCGTCTGGACGACCCAGCGGGGCGCGGCACAACTGGGCCGGACCACTTTCCAGACCATCGTCCTGATCAGCCTCATTCCGGCCTTCCTGGCTGTCCTCATCCTGGCCCTGGGGACGCAGGACGTGCCGGTGAAGGACGCCGCCGAGCGGCCCCGCATCACCTTCCGCGGCCTGGGACGTCGCTTCCTGCTCTTCATGCTCGTCGTCGGCCTCTTTGACCTGGGCAACTCGTCCGATTCCTTCCTGATCCTCCGCGCCCAGGAGCGGGGCCTGAACGTCGTCGGCGTGCTGGGGATGCTGGTTACCTTCAACCTGGTCTACACCCTGGTCTCCACCCCGGCCGGTTCTCTCTCCGACCGCATCAGCCGCAAGACGGTCATCGTCGGCGGGTGGCTGGTCTACGCAGCCATCTACCTGGGGGTTGCGCTGGCCCGCGCGGGCTGGCACGTCTGGGCCCTCTACGGGCTCTATGGCGTCTACTACGGCCTGGCCTACGGGACGACCAAAGCGATGGTCGCCGACATCGTCCCCGCCCATCTGCGGGGGACCGCGTACGGTACGTACAACGCTGTCCTGGGCATCCTGGACTTTCCCGCCTCGCTGATCGCGGGGGTTCTATGGCAGGGCGTGGGGGCCTGGCAGGGGTTTGGGGCCTCGGCGCCCTTCTACTTTGGCGCTGCGCTGGCCTCCATCGCCGCCGTGCTGATGATGACAGTCGTGCCGGACGCGCGCGACGGCGCGGGCCGGAGC
>CAKZOY010000256.1 GCA_937138275.1 uncultured Chloroflexota bacterium | reverse complement strand
AGTTCCTGAATCCTCTTCCGAATCCCCTCCTCCCCCGGCCGCCACTCCAGGGCCTGGCGGTAGGCGGCGAGGGCGCCTTCTCTATCCCCCGCTTCGGCCAGCCAGTCGCCCAGTTCCACCGCCCAGTTCCAGGGCTCCTTCCCGTGCCATTCTATCGCCGAACCCAGCCAGCGGATGGCCTCGTCCCGTTCCCCCCGCAGATAGAGGCACTTCGCCAGCCAGTACGCGCTCCAGGGGTGCTGCGGGTTGATCCCCAGCGCCTGCCGCAAGTACCCCTCCGCCGTCACATACTCCTGCTGCAGGTAGTACGTGTAGCCAATGTGGTATTTGGGGTCCAGCCGCTCCGGGGCAAGGGCTTCTGCCCGCCGGTACCAGTCCAGCGCTCCCGTATAGTCCTGGCGGGCCCGCAGGGTATGGCCCACGCCCAGGTAGGGCCAGATGAGGTCGGGGCGGGCCGCCACGGCCTGCCGATAGGCCGCCTCTGCCCGCTCCCAATCCTTCAGGCGCTCATATGCTACTCCCTGCCGCATCCAGAAGTCGTAGGGCTGGGGAGCCCGGCGGGCGCCCTCCCCGTAGGCTCGTGCCGCCTCCTCCCAATTCTCCGCCAGTTCCGCCGCCCGCCCGCGCGCCCACCAGTGATCGGGGTCGGCGTCCGGCAGGAGAGAAGCCAGGATCTCCCAGCGGGCGATGGCATCCTCTGTCCGCTCCCGTTGCAGGTAGATGGCCTCCAGCCGGCCCGCTGCCGTCCGGTTAGGGAGCAGGGAGAAAGCCCGGTCGTACCACTCCAGGGCCCGCTCCCATTCTTCGGCCGCTCGGGCCTGGTCGCCCCGGAAGAGGGCGTAGCGGGCAATCCCCTCGGCGATAGCGGGATCGGGGCGGAGGTCCGTCTCCGGGGCGGCCTGCAGGAGGAGCAGCCAGGCGGCAGCGTTGCGGGGGTTCAGGGCCACCGCGTTCTGCCAGGCGTCCGCCGCCTCCGCGCAGCGGCCTGCCAGCCAGAGGGCGCGCCCTTTCTGGAGCCAGGCCCGCTCGTTGTGCGGCGCCAGGCGCAGGGCGGCATCCAGATGGCGCGCGGCGGGGGAGGGAGCGGATTCTTCAGGGCAGACCGGGAGCGCCGGGGACTGGGCCACCGCCTGCCAGCGGGGGAGCAGGGCCAGGCCGGCCAGGTTGGTCAGGAAACCGGCGACCAGATGGCGGCCCTGCAGGGACAGAAGAAAGAGCAAGACGAGAAACGCAGCCGCCGCAGGTAGTTGCCAATCAGAACTTGGGGTGAGTCGGTGTTTGTCTGCGCTCATCTGCTCCATTTTGTTATGGACCCACGGTGATGTAATCCCGGATGGCGGCGAAAATCGCCTCGCCCACACCCGAAACCTGCATGATGTCCTCTATGTTCTTGAAGGGCCCGTACATTTCCCGATAGGCGACGATCCGCTGGGCCAGTGCCGGACCCACGCGCGGCAGTTGCTGGAGTTCCTCCACCGTTGCCGTGTTGATGTTGACCAGCGGCTGGGCGGACGCAGTGCGGGTGGGAACGCCTCCGGAGATGGTGGGGATGGATTCTTCCCCTCCTATGCGGGGGACGTAGATTTGCTGCTGGTCCAGCAACTCCCGGGCCAGGTTGATGCGGTTCAGGTCGGCATCCGGGGCCGCGCCTCCGGCGGCGAGAATAGCGTCCTTCACCAGACTCCCCACCGGGAGGTAGTAGACGTCCGGATTCCGCACCGCTCCGCTGACGTAGACCCGCAGGGGTCCGGGGGTGGGGGTGGGCGTTGGGGTCGGGGTGGGCGGTGGGGTGATTACGGTGATGGGATGGCCGCGCGGGCGCGGCGTGAAGTAGCCGATGATTCCCCCTGCGATCAGGCTGAGCACCGAACAGAAAATCAGCCAACTGCGGAAGGATACGGACTGGGTCATTGTTTGCAACGAATTGCACCAGCGAGTTCTCTGCTACAGAAACCGGTTCCCTCGTGACATTAGCCGCGAGGGGGTTCATCCATTTCCTCTGGCCTACCTGCCGTTGCACGAGCAGACGCGCCTACTGCGGAGGCGCTTTCCACCCCCGCCCGCCACCATTCCGCCATAAAGACACCGAAAACAGAGAGCATCAATCCCAGCACCCCTGCTACGGCGGTGTTGAGAAGTTTGCGCGGGCTGGCGGGTTCCTCCGGGGCTGCTGCTCTGCTGGCGATACGCACGTCCCCTGTATTATCCTCCGCTGCAATGCGCTGCTCTTCCACCTTCCGGGCCAGCGTGATATAAGTCTCCCGCGCCACATCCCGGGCGCGTGTTAACCGATCATTTTCGGTATACACTTCCTGCAGTTGCTGCTGCAGGGCGAGAATCTCGGGTTCCAGTGCAGATATTTGACCCTCAATCTCGGCCGACTTTTCCTCCAATACCCGCACCAGTTCGTCCAGAAAAGCGATCTGTTCGGCCAGCGACTTGTCCGAAAGGGTCGCTGCACTATCCACCTGCAACTGGATCGGCGCCGAGGCGTGGGCGTTGAAGGCTTTGATCTCCAGGAAC
>CAKZOY010000255.1 GCA_937138275.1 uncultured Chloroflexota bacterium | reverse complement strand
TAGTGGTGAGTGAAATGGATAAAGACAAAAAAGTTAAACGTGTTGCGTAGTGCGTGGTGGGGGGAGGGGAAAAGGTAATTCAGTAGGGAAAAGTGCACTGTCTCATAATATAGCACAATCCGGATGGGATGCAAGTGGAGGTGAAGGAATTTCCGACTTTTCATAAAAGTTTTCCGAATTTTCGGAAGAGGTTGATGGTATAATAAGAGACGAAGCACGGTATCCCCATCACCCGGAAAGGACAAATAGCCCGTGAGAACCAGGGCGCAGGGCATAGGGTTTCTTATCACCAGCCTTCTGGTGTCGCCCAGCGACCTTGCCTCGCACGCAATGTCTCAGGGTAGCACATCCCCCACGCTGAGCCCTGACCGATACGGCGATCCTCTATATCGTATCCAGCCCCGTCCACAGACGCGGCGGGAGAACGCTGCAAGGTCAGCGACGGTAACAGTATCAGGAGTTACGCAGTTGGAGTCAACGTATAGAATGGCTGAGCCAGATAGGCTCTGATCGCATCTCGGATAATGGCAGTCTTTGCTTCAAACCACGACGTACCGGTTTGGAGACGGTAGATTTCCAGACGGAGAAAGGCTCGCAATGCCAGGCCGATATGATTCCTCTGGGCTTTCGCCGAGCGGTGTTGGGCGCGCTCAATCCCGCAAAACTGTTTCAACCACCGATGGTACTCTTCAATCCGCCAGCCCCAGAGGGCAAAATCCGCCAACTGCTCCAGCGTCATCGTCAGGTCACTGGTCGCCCAGTATTCAATGTCGCCGTTTGGGGCCACAATCTTGAACACTTTGACCAGGCCGTATCCCTTCAGATGAACAATGGCTCCGTGACGGGGAATAAGCACGGTGCGGAGCGGACGGTTGCCGGACCCATCGGGGTCAACTAACCGATTGGCTTTCAACTTAGTGAGCCAATGCCCGTTCAGGGAACGAATCAACTTCAGGTTCTTCAAACTGGCATACCAGCTGTCAAAAGCCACCAGCCGAGGACGGAACCCTCGTTCCGCCGCTCTCAAAATCATTGCTTCAAAATGGTCATTTTTGGTCAGCCCGTCGTGGGGTTTATTGTAGATGCAGAAGTCACAGGGAAGGTGAGAATCTCCATCTGTCCACATCAGGTTGATCAGGTTGATCCCCCGCACGACCCGCTGGTGCTTGCCCGACCAGTGGCGAGTCACCAGGGCCATCCTACGGGCATATGGCTTGTCCAGAGTGGTGTCATCCAACACCAGCATCCCTTCCGTCAGGCGGACATAGGGGCGCACTTCTTTCCACAACGCCTCCCCATCCGCTTGACACCGATGCAGCAGACGCGTGTAGGCGTCATGCGCCGGACCACCGGTTCCAGCGGCGGGATGACATCGGGCCGCCTCCGTGTTGCTGAACACCCTCTGAGCAGCTACCAGAAAATGAATGTAGTCTAGTTCGTCACATTTTGCCGGATTCATACCCTATAGTATAACACATTCTTATAAATCAGGGAACTGCGTAACTCCTGAGTATATGCACCCAAGAGCCATATCAGTAAGGAGGTCCATCATGAAAAGGCACACGATCACCCTATTCAGTCTTGTGGCCTGCGTCGCTCTGCTGCTGATGCTCTTGCCCGGCGGGGTCGCACCGACCATTGCCCAGGAACCGGAACCTCCATCCCCCGGAAAGGTCTTCCCCGGGCCACTCCAACCCGCCGGGCCCTACCGGACACCGGAAGGGCACTGGATAATGCCCGCCGATGCTGCACCACCGATGGAGACGGCGGGCGTCGCCCCTCAAGCCACTGGCGGTCCGGATGATTTCGGATACACATGGGACGACTCGGTGAGTTTTAACTGGATTGATGCCAAGTCACTGGGGGCGAACTCCGGTCTCTACGGAGGAGACGTCTACACCGGTCCCGTGGATATTGGTTTCCCCTTCAAGTTCTACGAGAACAGTTATACGCAACTCTACATCAGCACCAAGGGTCTTATCAGTTTCGGGCAGGGAGGATACTGGTACGACAATACTCCCCTACCCAGTCGCGCAGTGCCCGACAATATCATCGCTGTCTTCTGGGACGACCTGGGAATGTACTCCGGAAACCGTCCAGGCGCCGGAATTTATATATACAGAGGGGGCACAGCGCCGAACCGCTATTTCGTGGTTGAATGGCATCGCGCAGATGCGTATTCTGGTGAAGGTACAACAGGCCTCGGGCTATATGACCTCACTTTTGAAGTCATCCTATACGAGAACGGCGACATTGTGATGCAGTATCACACTCTCTCTGACTACCTCCAGAGCGCCACAGTAGGTATTGAAGATGATGTAGGCGTTACTGGTCTACAATATCTATACGATGCCCCGGGACTGGGTAATAACAAAGCCATCCGCTTCTATCGCCCAGAACCTTTGGCAAGGGTGAAAGCGTGGCCTCTTTACCAGAGCCGCTTCACCCGCCCTGGCGCCGTGGAATCTTTCCAGGTAGTAATCCGCAACATCGGCGAACTGGGCGCGGATACTTATGACCTGACTGCCAATTCCAGCTGGTCAGTCACTTTCTACGCTGCAGACGGCAGCATACCCCTCACCGACACCGACGGCGACGGCACGGTGGACACCGGCCCTCTGGGCCAGGGAGAGAGTATTACCGTCACGGTCAAAGTGACCACCCCGAGCACAGCCGGTGTGGGCGACGACAACACCGCCACCATCATCGCCCGCTCTTCGCTGGATACGAACATAAGCAGGACCGTCACCCTGCAGACCGGCATCCCCGCTCCCTTTGCCCAGGTCTACCAAGACTCGGCTGATGGAGCAATGAGCCTCTACCTGGTGCAGCCAGGCGCCCAGGCGGTGAAAAAGGCTACCGGGGACTGGACTCCCGTTTGCGACATGGCCGTGGCCGAGCCCTCCGGCGGTTTTGCCTATTTCTGGAGCGAAGGGCGCTGCCTGGATAGCGGTTGTAACAGGTATGTCTGCGAGATTGAATACACCCTGCTGGATCGCTATGGCCAGCCCGTACGAGGGGTTAGCAAACTGACCAACCACACCGGGGCGACGGTGAACACGTATGACCTTAGCCCTGCCGTGGCAGTGGCTCCCAACGGGCACATCGGAGTGACGTGGCACCGGTATCTTGCCCGTCAGGTGAGCGGTCAATGGCAATACAACCACAACATCTACTTTGCGGTACTGAATGCGGCCGGCAATCTTATCTACGGCCCGGTCAACCTGACCAACAACAATGTGTGGGGTAGTTGGAGTGATCTCAACTGGCCACAGATCTATGCCCCGCGGATTGCCGCCACGGGGAATAACCGCTTCGTGCTGGCATGGCATAGAGAATACCAAGCAACGACCGGATGGGTAGAAGATATCTACTACGCCGTGCGTGATGCCAATGGGAGTGTCATACACGGAGTGACCAACCTCACAAATGATACGCCCGGGTGGGATGATGGTCACAACGGCGTGAACCTCACGCCGCTGACCGATAACCGGGCTTTGCTGACCTGGTTCCGCACAAATCGGGGAATCTACTACGCCGTACTCAACAGCGGTGGCGGTGTGGTCAAAGGGCTGACCAACCTCGGGTGGGATGGCGGCGGCTGGTACTATAGCACAGACGCGGTACAGTTGTCCGATGAGCGCATCGTTGTGGCCTGGGTGACCAATTTGCAAGTGCGCTTTGCCACGCTGGATGCAAATTACAATCGCGCTCACTGGTACACCGAACTGACCAACCCCATTGCGCCCAGGGGGAATAAAAACGTTTCCGTAGCAGCATCTGGGGATAAGGCAGTTCTGACCTGGATGGAGTACGGCTGGACCAGCCGCAGCAATCTGTACTACGCGCTGGTGGACGGCAACGGCACCGTGCTCACGCCGCCGATGATCTTCCGCACCGCCGGGATCTCGCCTTGGGAAACCCAGTTTATAGATACCAGTGATGATGGCTACGGCAACACTTCGTACAGTTGGACACCACCCACCAGCGTGGATGGCTTCATCGCCTTCGCTGCCTCTCTGTCCGGCGGGCCACCGGGAGGCAACGCCGCAGTGGGGCTGCGCTACGCCAACCGTGGCACCGCCACAGCCACAGGGGTCGTCCTCACCGCCACCCTGGATAGCAACCTGACCTATGTTGGGGACACCTCGGGCAGTTCTCCTGTAGTGAGCGGCAACGATGTGACCTGGACCCTGCCGGACCTGGACTTTCTGGCTGATGGCCGCTTTACGCTCTACGTTGGGGTGCCTGCGGGCGCTGACTACGGCACCCGCTACCCGATCACGCTGACCCTGACGTCGGCCGGGCTGGAGGCCAATGGGGCCGACAATACCGCAACCGCCTATGTGATGGTGGCCCGGCAGGTATTTCTGCCGCTGGTGATGCGCAACTACCCGTAGCGCGCGGGGTCGGGGCGGGCCGACGCCTGCCCCAAACCCCAGCGGAAAATCCGGTCGGCGGGGTGGCATTCACCCCGCCGGCCTTTTTGTGTCGTACTATTCAGCCAGAGGGAAACCCACCCCCGGCCCCTCTTCTGTGCTGCGGGAGAGACCTCACCCTCACCCCGTCGCCTTCGGCAACACCCCTCTCCCTCTCCCATTGGGAGAGGGAGAGGGGTTGGGGGAGAGGGTGAGGTTTCCCCCTCAACCCAACAGGCTGAACAGTTACTTTGTGTCCCCCTGCACCGACGTCCGTTTGCCCCTTTCCCAATATGGGATAGAATATCCCTATCCCGGAGGTGCAGTTATGAAGTTCTTCATAGATAGCGCAAAAGCGGATGAAATCCAGTACGCGCTGGAGATGTGGGAGATTGACGGCGTGACGACCAATCCGCGCCATATCCGCAACAGCGGCAAGCCCTTCCTGCAGGCCATCCAGGACATCGCCGCCCTGGTTCAGGGGACGGATAAACCGGTCTCGGTGGAGGTCAACCCCCACCTGGACGACCCGGATGAGATGGTCGTAGAGGCGCAGCGCCTGGCGGCGATGTCGCCCAATTTCGTCATCAAAATCCCGGCGACCGACGCGGGCTTCCGGGCCCTGCGAACGCTGCATGGGGAGGGCATACGCGTCAACGTCACCCTGGTATTTTCCGCCATCCAGGCCCTCCAGGCCGCGCGCCTGGGAGCCAATTTTGTATCCCCCTTCATCGGCTGGAAGGAGGCCCGCGGGGAGGAGGTCTGGGGACTGGTGACCGAAATTATGGAGATTTATCGCAATTACTGCTACTCTACCGAAGTGATCCTCGCTGCCGTCCGCAACGCGCGCCAGATCGTGGAGGCAGCCCGCCGGGGCGTCCCCATCGTCACCGCCGGGTTTGACGTCTACAAAGAGGCCTTTGACCACCCGTATACGCAACAAGGCCTCCGGTTGTTCGCCGATTTCTGGGACGCCACACCGATCGGGTAACCCGGTAAGGAGCCCCTGTGCCCTTTCTGACCCCCAACCCCACGCGCATCGGACTGGTCTGCCTGGCCCGGCGGACGTTTGACGTGGACCTGGCCGCGCAATGGTACGAGCGGGCGCGGGAGACGATCGGCCGTCTGCCCGGCCTGCAACTGGCCGCGATGGAAAAGATGGTCGTTGAAACGGAAGACGCCGAAGCAGCGATCGCCGAACTCCGTACTATCCCCATAGATGCGCTGATCCTCATCAGCGGCACTTTCGCGCTGGGCGGCCTGGCGACGCAACTGGCCCAGGCGTTCCCCGTCCCTCTCCTCCTCTGGGCATGGCCGGAACCGGAGGAGCATCACGGCCGACTGCGCCTGAACTCGCTGGTGGGGATGACCGTCAACGCCAGCAACCTCTACAAGCGGGGATACCGGCCGCTGACGCTATACGCGGCGGTGGACGACCCGCGCGCCGCCGAGATAGTCACCCATCTGGCTCAGGTGGCGGGCATCCTGCGCGACCTGCGCTGCACCCGCATCGGCCTGGTCGGGGGACACGCAGCCGGATTTGACAACCTCGCTGTGGACAAACTTCTGCTGCGGCGTCGACTGGGCGTGGAGGTGATAGACATCGGGTTGGACGCCCTGATTGCGCGCGCCCGCGCCGTCCCGCCGGAACGGGTCCAGTCGGCCCGGGATCAGGTGCTTCGGCCCTTTGGCGACCGGTCCGAACTCACCCTCCGGCAGGCCGACCTCTACACCGCACTGGTGCTGGCGCTGGAGGACCTGGGCGCCGAAGGGTTTGACGGCCTCGCCGTCAAGTGCTGGGGCGATCTGGTGGAAGCGTACGGGATCGCTGCCTGCGGCGCGGTGGCGCGGCTGACGGGCGAACAGGTAGTCCTGGGCTGCGAGGGGGACGTGCTGGGCACGCTGACGGCGCTCATCGCCCAGCGGCTGACGGGCATTCCCGCCTTTCTGAGCGACCTGGTCTCGGTGGAGAGAGAGCGCAACGAGGCGTTCTTCTGGCACATCGGATGCGCGCCGCTGGCGCTGGCGAACCCCGATGAGCCCGCCCACCTCTTCGCCCACTTCGCCGGAGGCCACGGGGTGACGGCGGGGTTCGGCCTGCGGCCCGGACGGGTGACAGTCCTGCGCCTGGGGGACGACGGCCGCGGCAATCTGCGCGCGCTGGCCGCCACGGGAACTGCCCTGACAACCCGGATGGAAGTCCGCGGCACGGTGGTGCGCGTCGCGCTGGATCAGGACGTCAGCGCGTTTCTGGACCGTATCCTTTCGGAGGGCTGGGAGCACCATCTGGTAGTGGCCTACGGCGACATTCTGCCGCCGGTGGAAATGCTCTGCCGTCTGCTGGATGTGCCGCTGGTACAGTAACAAAACGGAAGGGTTTTGGCGCTGGCGGCCTTCGGCAGCCAGCACCAAAACCTTTATTTTTCTCCGCCATGTAGCGGAAGCGCCACTCCGCTACGCTCCGTGGCGCACCACAAACAGGCGACGGTTTAGCGTCGGGCTCGTGGAAAAACCCACCTAATTCCTAATTCCCAATTCCCGATTCCCCCAACCCCCGGATCGCCGGAGGCACAGGATGGCCCTGATCTTCCTGCTCATCGTCGCCCTGCAGACGGCCCTGATCCACTTCCATAACTTCTCGCCCTTTGAGCGGGAGAGCAACCTGCGCGCACTGGCATGGGGTGCCCGGCCCGCCCCTCGCTACTGGGCCGTCCTGGCGCTGGACCTCCTGACGTGGTCCCTGCTGGCGTTATTGCTTTTTAGTTTCTGGCCCAGACCCGCGTTCTCCCTGTCCCCTGCGCTGGCCCCAGCGGCGCGCCTGACGCGGGCGCTCTTCCTCCTGGCCCTGGCCGCGCTGCTCTCCGCCCTGGTCCACCATTTTCTGAACCACGCTGTGGTCTGCTTCCCCAACCCCGCGCGGGTGGCAAAAGGATGCGCCGCCGCGCTGGTCGTCGGTGCCGGGAGCGTAACGGCTATGATAACCGCAATCGCCGTTGCCGCGATGCCCGATTGGCGCACTGCCCTTGCCGTCCTGGCCCGGTATCTGCCCGCCCACTTCGCCCCGGCGTACCTGCTGGCATTGCTGGTCTTCGTACTTCGCGCGCTATCTTTCGGCCTGCGTGCGATCCCTGTTGGAGGTTCGTTCGCCCACGCAGTCACCTCCACCCTGCTTCTGCTCTGGCTGGTGCAGAGGTACGCGCGGGGAATGGAAGGCACGATAAGCGCTGTGTCCGGGGGACCGGTGGGTTATCCAGGGCTGCACGGGCTGGAGGGCGCGGCACTTGTCCTGGGAGGGCTGGCGCTTGGCACCCTCGTTCTGGTCTGGCGCCTGCCCGGCCCCCGCCGCCGCGCCGATGCGGTGGACCCCCCGCCGCTGGTCGTCGGGCCGCCTGTTCCCGGGAACTCCACCATCACCATCACAGACTCCGGCGCAACGATCTCCTCCTCCCGGATGCGCGCCGCGGTGACCTGTTCCCCCTTCACTCTTCGGGTACAGGACACGGACGGTCGGGGGCTCTGGCAACTGGAGGAGGACGGACTGCGGGGCGACCTCCTGCTGGTGAAGGTCGTCTCCATCCCGGTACTCTACACCGGCAACACCATCAAGGTCAAATGGCAACTGGGAGGATGGCCCGCAGGTCCGGCCGTCCGAATCGGCACGGAGGGGGACTCCCTGGTGGTTCCGTTCCGGGGAGGTGTCCTGCGCCTGACGTTTCCCACCGAAGACATCCTCCGAATGGAGTTCTCTACCACCTCCCCGTGGGCATCGGGCACGTCCGTCCTCTTCACCGCACCCCCCGATGCGCACTATCTGGGCTTCGGACAGCGCTTCAACCGGTTGGACCATCAGGAAGGGGAAATCTATTTTCTGGTGGAGGAAGGCGGAGTAGGCTATGGGAAACTGACGCCCATCCTGAAGCACATCTGGGGGGAACGGGGCAGTTGGCCCAACGGCGAATACTGCACCGGATTCCCCGTCCCTTTCTGCATTATCTGTCGGGAGCAGGGGCCGACTGTCGGCCTTTTCTGGAACACATATCGCCCCTCGTGGGTGCGCCTGAAACGCCCCGACGGCCGCAATGGCCCGTCCCTTTTCTGCCTGACCGTCCCGGGCCGCCGCCTGGACCTTTACTTTCTCGCCGGACCGACGCCTCTGGAAGTCATCCGCCAGTACACATCCCTCACCGGCCGCCCCGATGTCCCACCCGCGTGGGCCTTTCTCCCCTGGAAGACCCGTACTGGCCCCGTCACGGAAGCGGATGTCTTTGAGGACATCCGGAAATTCCGCGAACTGGCGATCCCCCTGGCCCACGTGGGAGTGGAGCACTGGCAGGAGGTGCGCGGGTCGTACGAATTCTCCCGACGCTGGTATCCCCACATAGATGACCTCATCGCCACGGCCCGTCGGAACGGGATGCGCATCACCGCCTGGCACTTCCCGTATATGAACGCCGGTTCCGAGACCCACCGCGAGGGAGTACGGCGCGGATACTTTCTCCTCAACCGGGTAGGCTTGCCCTACTACCAGCGTATCTTTCAGGGCATCGCGACGGTGATAGACTACACGAATCCTCACGCCGCGGCCTGGCACGAGTCCATCGTCCAGGAACGGGTGTACCGGCGCGGTTTTCAGGGGACGATGTCCGATTACGGCGAGTCGGTCCCCCCAGACTGCATCTGCTACAACGGGGAGAACGGGCTGGCAGGGCGCAACGCCTACCCGGTGCTGTATGTGCAATCCATGCAAAGGGCGGCGCGGGAAGTGCTGGGAGACGACCACATCGTTTACCCCCGCGCCGGATATGCGGGCTCCCAGCGGTTTGTCACCCTCCAGTGGCCCGGGGACCAGGACACCGACTGGGACGACGGCGACGGTCTCCCGGCGGCCGTGCGGGCGATGCTGAACATCTCTATGAGCGGTTTCCCCGTCCACGGGTCGGACATCGGCGGCTGGTACGACTGGTTCACCCCCCCGACGACGAAGGAGTTGTTCATCCGCTGGGCGGAGGTGGGGGCCTATTCGCCGCTGATGCGCGCCCACGGTGGGCCTATCGGTCGCAACCGCGAGCCCTGGAAATTTGACGAGGAGACGGTGGAGATTTACCGTCGCCTATCCGAAGAACACGTTTGCCTTTTCCCGTACCTGTACACCCTGGCCCACGAGGCCCATCGGACGGGGATCCCGATTATCCGTCATCCTGCGCTCATCTGGCCCGATGTTTCGGAACTGTACGAAGTAGAGGACGCCTGGATGATCGGCGATGCGCTGTATGTGGCGCCGGTCGTCCGGCCGGGTCTGCGGCGGCGAGAAGTCATCCTGCCGCCTGGGGATTGGTGGTCGCTAAACGACGGTCGCCCGCTGCGAGGCCCGACGCGGGTCATGGTAGAGGCGCCGCTGGGGCAGACGCCCCGCTTTCTGCGGCGGGGTTTCCTTCTGCCGCGCCGGGCGCGGGCGGTGGACACCTTTGACCCCACCGACCCGTCGGCCTACCTGGCCCGGGTCGGTTCACCCGACGACGACCTGGAGGTATGGGTGTACTGGGGCAGCGAGGCCGCTTCGTTCCTCCTGTTCACCGGCGACGAACTGCGCATAGAGGCCGACGGCACCCGCACGGAGGTCCTGGGCCACCGGCGCGTGGCCTGGAAAATCATCACTGCCCGTTCTGAATAAAACATTTTATCAAATTCCCAATCTACCAGTTTCCCAATTCCTACCCAAGGAGGAATCCCATGAACCGAACTATCCGCTGGTACGACTATATCACCGTCAACATCTACCATCTGGGCCTCTCTGCCCTCTCCCAGACGCTGGCCCCGCTGGTCATCCCGCTGCTGGTGCAGGGGTTCGTGGGGGAAGCGCAGAAGGGGACGTACTATGGCATCATCCGGCTGTGGGGTCTGATGGTCGCGCTGCTGGCCCAGGCGCTGATGGGCATCCTCTCCGATCGGAGCACGCTGCGCTGGGGCCGCCGTCGCCCGTTCATTTTCACGGGCACGATGCTGGACCTGATCTTCATCATCGCCATCGGCCTTTCCGCTGCAATGAGCGGGCTGACGGGCTTCTGGTTCCTCTTTGCGATGTACATCCTGCTTCAGGTCTCCTCCAACATGGCGCAGGCGGCCCAGCAGGGTTTCATCCCCGACCTGGTCCCGGAAAGATTGCGCGGGCGGTTTTCAGGGGTCAAAACGGTGCTGGAAGTGCCTCTACCGGTCATCCTGGTTGCGTTCACCGTCGCCCGGTTGATCGGGGCGGGCAATATGTGGGCCGGCCTGACGGTGACAATGGGAGTACTGGTCCTCACGATGGCCATAGCGATGCTGAACCGGGAGGAGCGACTGTCGGAAGCACCCCCGCTGAACTGGACCCCCTTCCTCCGGCTGGTCGTGATGACGGGCGTCTTCACCGCCATCATTCTGGGGATGGGGGAGGTGGTCAAGGCCGTCGGACGCCTGACCGAGGGTATCCGGTCGGTCAGCACTCTGGTGGCGGTAATGGGAGCGACCGGGCTGATCGCAATGGGGATCGCCGTCGCCATCGGGGTCTGGGTCAGCGTCCGCATCAGCGCCGACCTCTCCTCGCGCCAGCGCTCTTCGTTCACGTGGTGGGTGGTCAACCGGCTGGCGTACCTGGTGGGCGTCTTCAACCTCTCCGGGTTCACCGTCTACTTCCTGCAGGGCCGGCTGGGATTTGAACGGGAACAGGCGGCATTTCCGGCCTCGCTGGTATCGCTGTTCGTTGGAGTCACCATCCTCCTCTTTGCGCCAGTGGGAGGGTGGCTTTCGGACCGATTCGGTCACAAACGGATCGTTCTGGTCAGTGGACTGGTGGCGGCCCTGGGGACGCTGATCGTTGTCCTGGCGCCCAATCTGCTCATCATCTATGCCGGGGCCGTCGTGATCGGGACGGGAGTTGGGCTGTTCTACGCGGCCAACTGGGCGCTGGGCACGGAACTGGTCCCCAGAGAGGAAGCGGCGCGCTACCTGGGCATCTCCAATCTGGCGGGCGCGGGGGCGGGGGCCGTGGGCGCCTACATCGGCGGCCCGGTGGCGGATTACTTCACATCCCGCGTGCCGGAGGTGCCGGGGTTGGGATACGTGGTGCTCTTCGCCATCTTCGGCGGGCTGTTCCTCCTCTCGGTGGTGGCACTGTATGGGGTAAAACACGAAAGCCCCCGGGCCCGGAGCAACACCGCAGGACAGTAGGGAGTTGCCGATAACAGGTAGGTTTTTTCACCCCAGCGAGCAAGGGGGTAAAAAGAAGATTTTTTCAACTATTCAGCCAGGGGGAAACTCACCCCCCGCCCCTCTCCTGTGCTGCGGGAGAGACCTCACCCTCACCCCGTCGCCTTCGGCGACATCCCTCTCCCGATGGGAGAGGAAGAAGGGTTGAGGGAGAGGGTGAGGTTTCCCCCTCAACCCAACAGGCTGAACAGTTACGGCCATTCACGGCGGGGCGAGGAGTTGTCCAGCAGTCTCCGCCGCAGGGAGAGAGGGCCGGGTGTGATGGCCCATTCCCCCCACCCCAACCCGCGCCTTGCGTTTCCTGGATGTTGCCTTCCTGTCAGGATAAGGTACAATACCCGCAGCCAGCGATGCGCTCAAGAGGCCCCTTCCCAAAGATATAGCAACTTATTAATATATTCTTTCCAGAGGCAAAGACTCCCTCATTATCCGGAGAAAGGAGCGGTATGTTCACTGGCCGAGCACTTCATATCGCCATTATTCTCCTCTTCCTGCTCTCCCTTTCCGCCTTCCCGGTCTCTGCCGCCGACGGGGTTCGGGTCTACTACGCCGGACCCGAAGGGGGTGTGCGCACCGCCCTGGAGTTGGCCCCCTTCACCATCGTCTCCGATCCATCCCAGGCCGACGTGCTGGTCCTCAACGGCGCGATCCCCGATCCTGCCGCACTGGCCGAAGAGGTTCGCCGCGGGGCGGGAGTGGTGCTCATCCTGGGGCCGGACCTGGACGCCCAGACGGTGGAAACTCTGCTGGGGATGCCGGTTGCCCTGGAGTACCGGGAAGAACCGCTCAGCCTGGTCGGCGTGGAGGGAGTGGAAGACCCGCTGCTGAGCGAAATCGTCTGGACCAGCGCGCCGCAGGTCCGCCAGCGATACTGGGTAGAGACACCGGTCTCGGCACTGATGCCGCTGGTGGTGGGGTACGAGGACAGTTCATGGGTACTCTGGTCGGCCCTGGGCGGTCGCGCGTTCGTCTTCAACGCGTTTCTGGATGAGGCCAACCCCCAGTTCCAGCACTGGGCGTACTTCAACTACCTCATCTACCATCTGGCGATGCGGGCGGCGGGCCGGATGCCCCTCTCCTTTGCCGATTACGACGCTTCCCCCGTCCCGCACGCGCAGGACCGCCTTGTCCTATACATCCTGCTGGCAGGGATGATGACCCTGGCCGTGCTGATCTTCCTGGGTGTGCGACGCTACAGCCGCGCCCATCCGGAATTGCTGGACGTGATGGTGGCCGACCGGGAGCGGTTTCTGGCGCGGGAGGCCGGCACCGCCTGGGAGGACGTCGGCTTCCACCGCCCACTGGCAGGCTTTATGGTCGCCCTGATGATGGGGCTGGTCTTCTTCATCCCCCTCATCATCTACCAGAACCTCATCCTCCCCGTCTACATCCTGCCCTCCGCCCAGGCGCTGGGGATCTGGGGGCGGGTGGTCCAGTTCTTCAATCTTCTCTGGATGCTCCTGGATATGGGCACCAGCGCCGCTTTCATCAAGTTTTTCTCCCAGTACCGGGTCCACGACCCCCGCCGGGCCATTCAGTACGGACAGGTCTTCGTCTGGTGGCAGGCGCTTTCCGGCGCCGCGCAGGTGGCAGCGGTGACCGCGCTGGCGGGCACTTTCCTCCCCCGTACCCCGTATGCCCTCTACACCTGGAGTGTCATTATCCATACCTGCATCCAGATCCCCGGCTTCTACCAGGTGATGCGCCACAGCCTGATGGGCTGGCAGCGGTTTGACTACGCCCAGATTCTGGAAATCGCCCTGTACCTCCTATTCCCGATGGTCACCCAGCCGCTCCTGGTCACCCTGATGGTACGCTGGGGCGCAGCACATCCCATCTTCGGCGAGCCGATGGGCGGCGTCCTGGGAATGGGGATGGCGGCCTACGCCGCGGAACTGCTCACTTTTCTGGTCGGCCTCTGGCTCTACCGACGGTTGGGCTACAACGCCCGCCTTCTCTTCCTGGCCCACTTTGACTGGAAAGTGGTCAAAGAAGCGCTCCGCTTCGGCGTCTTTGAGATGCTGGGTTCGGCAGCCTGGTCGGTGGGACAGGCGGCGGAAATCCTCATCACCCAGACACGGCTGATCAACTACAACGAGGTCTGGGGGAACTGGACGCTGGCCCAGAACTTCATCTTTGCCTACAACGTCCTGAACACCCTCTATGCCAACCTGATGGCGTCTATCTCCGAAGCGATCTCCAACGCCCGCCGGGTGCTCAGCCAGTACTATTCGGTGATGGCCTATAAGTGGGGCGGAATTATGAGTGCCTTTATCGGTGCGGTGCTACTGGCAGTGGCGGACCGGTTCATCCTGGGGGCCAGCGGGCCGGAGTTCGTCCGCGCCGCCACCTATGCCATTCCACTCATCATCTGGGGCGCGATCCAGTACCCGTCGTGGGTGGGGGATAACGTCCAGTTGGGCGCCAACCGCCCCTACCTGAAGTCCCTGCTGGTGGGCGGGGAGCAGCTCATCCGCATCATCCTGGCGCTGCTCCTGGTCCGGCGATTCCAGATCAACGGCCTCATTATCGCCTACTTCATCGCCCTGCTGACCAAAGACATCGTCGCCTACTTTATCAACGACCGCGTATGTTTCCCGCAGCGGTTCTACTTCTGGCAGTCGCTGGGGGCGCCGCTGCTGGCGGGCGCAACCCACTACCTGGTCCTGCGCTGGCTCACCGGCCTCATCTGGCAGGGAGACCAGATTACCAGCGTGCTGATTTTCTTCATCGGCATCCTGCCCTCGTACCCGCTCTTCGCCTTCTTCTACGCCTTCTTCGGGGGGTGGGACGACGACACGCTGGCGGAGTTACGGCAGGCGGTAGATTGGACCAACTTCGTCCGACCGCTGGCGTGGCTCTTCTGGGCTGCCAGCGCCCTGGGCGCGCGCATCAGCCCCCTGCACGGTCGCTTCCCCGTTGACATCCGCCCGACGGCAATGGAGGAGGCCCGGTCGCTGACGGAGGAAAGGGTGAAGGTGTGATATCCAGGGCGTGGTGCGGGGCTTGTGCAGCGATTGTCAGCATTCTGTCCACAAAAACCCGGCTAACCAGTAGCCGCCGGAAGTTTTCCGGGAGGTACGGTCAATGAGTCCTACCCGTATGGCCCGGATAGAATCCGCGCTCCGCGCAGTGCTGGAGTTCACCGACGCCCTCAATCGCCACGACGTCGCCGGGATGATGCGCCGGGTGAGCGAAACGTGTGTTTTTGAAAGTGCAGGCCCCCCACCCGACGGGGCGGTGTACTCCGGCAAAGAGGCGATCGCCCGGTTCTGGCAGGACTTCTTTCGGGAGTCGCCCGCGGCCCGAGTGGAAATTGAAGAGGCCTTCGGGTTCGGGGAACGGTGTGTCCTGCGCTGGAAGTGGCACGGGATTCCTGGAGGAGGGCACCTGCGGGGAGTCGGTCTCTTTCGGGAAAAAGACGGGTTGATCGGCGAGGTGTTCTTCTATGTCAAGGGCTAACGCGCCGCAAAAACCCTCTGGGGGGCATTCTGCCGGGCCGCGGGCCCCCTACCTCATCGGCCTGACCGGCAACATCGCCACCGGCAAGTCCACTGTGGCGCGGATGCTGGTAGAACTGGGCGCGACAGTCATTGACGCCGACCGGGTGGCCCACGAGGTGATGCGGGCGGGGACCCCCGTCCATCGGGCAGTGGTGGAAGCCTTCGGCGCCGGGATTCTGCGCCCCGACGGGGAGATTGACCGCGCCCGCCTGGGGGCCATCGTCTTCTCCGACCCGCAGGCCCTGGCCCAACTGGAGGCCATCGTCCATCCGGCGGTGGGGGAAGAGGTGGCCCGCCGCATCGCCGCCGCGCCGACGCCCGTCGTCGTAGTGGAGGCGATCAAACTGATAGAGGCGGGGATGGCCCGTATCTGCAACTCCCTCTGGGTAACCACCTGCTCGCCGGAGGAGCAGGTCCGGCGGCTGATGGCCGACCGGGGCCTGAGCCGCGAGGAGGCGGAGCGACGGGTGAACGCCCAGCCTCCCCAAGAGGAAAAAATCGCCCTCGCCGATGTCGTCATCCACACCGACGGCACGATGGAGGAGACGCGAGAGCAGGTGGAGAGGGCGTGGAGAGAGGTGATGGGTGATTCGTGATTCGGAATTCGGGATTCGGGATTCGG